>JAKEHX010000185.1 GCA_022614795.1 Planctomycetaceae bacterium
AGCCGTCCCCCATCAGCACGTTGACGATTCCGGGATGGAAGCTGCGGGCGGTGGCAATGGCCCCTTCGTTGTTCCCATCCACGAACGAGACGCTCGTGCTGCAATCATAGATGGTCGAATTGGGCGTGAGCAGATGGTTGTAGATCGTGCGGTGATGATGGCCGTACGTCCATGCGCCATCGCCAATGCCCTGGTCGCTGGTATGCGGCTCGGTCGGAGCCCGCGTGGTACACCAACTGACGATCGACGCCGTGGTTTCAGTCGGCTGCTGCGGCACCGTCCGGCGGAAGTCGCCATATCGGAGCACCGTGTTGTCGAGGTCGCCCAGCATGCGTTCGCTGAAAGCCGCGGTGTTTGACAGTCCGTCCAGGATCGAGGCGGCGGTGAATGGCCGGTCCGCAAAGAAACCGCCAGGCGGTCCATAGAGCTCGTTGGCACAATTCGTGCTCCAGGGGTTCAGATTCTGGCTGCCGTCGCTCCAAGGCTCCGCGGGACAGAACGTCAAGCCGCCGTTGTAGCGGTAATTGTTCATTGGGACGCCGGTGATCTTGCGGCCTTCCGAAGGGCATACAAAGAGAGCGAAGGGAATCCGGACGATCGCCACGTTCTGCTCACACGTTGGCGTCTGGGGAGATACCCGGACCCGCGAATTGGCGAAGTCAAACTGATTGTAGGCCGACCCCATTTCCAAGTACGGCATGATGTGCGTGTGGACCGAAATCGCGCCCGCCCAGCAGATCATGCTGGGTGGAAACCCGGGCTGGTTGCCGAAATACGGATGCATCCGTCCGGGCGGAAAGATGTTGTGCGTGGAATGGTAGTTGTGCAGCCCCAGACCGATCTGTTTCAGATTGTTGGCGCACTGGCTGCGCCGCGCCGCTTCGCGGGCCGCTTGCACCGCCGGCAACAGCAAGGCGACCAGGACGCCGATGATCGCAATCACCACGAGCAATTCCACCAGCGTGAAGCCGCGAGATCGGGCGTTCATGTTGATGCTCCTTAGCGAAGGATGAGATCTATGAAAGCGCGCCCACGGCGCGGGCCGCGGGCGATCTAATCTCTCGACCTGGCATCAAATTGGCAACTGAGTATTCGCAAGTAATTGCAATTACTTGGAGGCAATTGTAAACTGCATTCCAGCGCCGTGGCAAGTGTTGCCAGGCAATTTCCCGCACATTGTTACCAGGAACGTCGATGGCCAGACCCGCAGCTTCCGCTCGCTCACCCCGCCCTCGCGGAGAAACTCGCGGAGAAACTCGCGAAAAAAGCGGACATCGGCGGCTCGGCCTCAGCAGCGAAAAGGTCTATCAGGCGCTGCGGCAACAGATTGTGTCGGGCGAGCTGCCGCCGGGCACCCGCCTCAGCCACCGCTCGATTGCCACCAGCATGGGTACCAGCAATGGGCCCGTGGTCGGAGCGCTGCGACGGCTGGCGCACGACGGGCTCATTACCTATGAGCCCTCCGGCGGCGGGATGATCAAACAATTCACCGATGAGGAATTGGCCGACGCGATGATCCTGCGCCGCGCTCTGGAGACCGAAGCCGCGCGCCTGGTCGCGCGGCGGGCCGCCCCGGAAGACATCGAGCAGCTGCATGCGATCGTCAACCGCATGGGCGAGCTGGTGAAGCGCGAAGCTTGGCGCGAGGCGGACGAGGCGGACATCGAGCTGCACATTGCCATTGCGCAATTGACCCGCAGCGCCGGGCTCATGGAGGCGCTCGAGCGCTGCCACCTGCGGGAGCTGGTGCGCCGCCGGATTCTGGTGAGGGACCGCCAGCGCGACATTCAATGCCTCGAGCAAAACCATCGCCGCCTGGTCGATGCGATCGCCTCACACGACCCAGACCTCGCCGGCAGGACGATGCACGAGCACTTGTCGCCCCATAAGTCCTGACTCGACGAGGCAGTTACCATACCCCAGCGGGGAACATCACGTATGCACGCCGTTCGCATTTGGCCGGTCGCAATTGCCGCATTCCTCGCGGGGTGCATTGACAAGCCCCCGCAGCCGACGAGCGCGGTTCCCGCGGCCCCCGCAGCTGTCGTCCAGGAGGACTACCTGGCCGGAATTGTCACGGCCACGCCGCCCGAAACGCCTGAAACCTTGGCGGCGAAGCGGGCCCGGCTCGAGGCGAATCTCAAGCTGGCGCAAGAATCGGCCGATGGGGGCGATTTGGACCAGGCCATTGGGCTATTGGAAGATGCCGTGATGCTGGACCCCAAGCATCGGACCGTGCTGCTTTTGCTCACGCAATATCTGCACCAGCGGTCGCTGGCCCTGGAGGAGGAAGATCCGCGGCGGGCCTTTGGCCTGATGCGCCAGTCCGGCGGGTACCTGCGCATGTTGCGGGACGCCCACGACGACTTTTCCGCGGAAGAGCGTGAGCAGTTTGCCAATGTGCTCTTTGACGAAGCGTGTGCCTTTGCCCGAGCGAACCGGCAGGAGGATTTTTCCGGCTCGCTGTCGGCCGCCATCGAGGCCGGGTTCGACGACCTCGCGCGACTGGAGACCGAGCCCGACCTGTCGCAGTTCCGCCGCGACGAAAAAATGTCCGCCATACTCAAGGATGCACAGCGGCGCATTGAGTCGCACATCGAGTCCGGTACAGCCAGGCGATCTCCATAACAGCCGCCGCTCCATACGTAGCGGTTAGGGCCGCTTCCGGCAGCCGAAGTCGCCAGACTTTGGGTACGTGTGCCAGATCAAGCCGGAAGTCTGGCGACTTCCGCTACATTCAATGAGTTGTGAAAAACACTGCCCATCTTCGCGACGACGCCCTGGCCATTTGGCAAGCCGGCCTCGATGCCGTCCGCAGCGAGCGTCTCGTGCGCGACAACTTGCGCGTGGAGGGTGATCGCCTCGTCGTGGGCAGCGAAGAGATTCCGCTGGCCAAGATTCGCCGCATTGCGGTCGTCGGGGCGGGCAAGGCCGGGGCGGGCATGGCTGCCGGCGTCGAACAGGCGCTTGGGCCGCGCCTTTTGGACGAGAAACAGGTTGCCGGCTGGGTCAACGTGCCGGCCGATTGCGTGCGGCCGCTGGCGCAGATTCATCTGCACGCCGCGCGACCAGCCGGCGTCAACGAACCGACTGCCGAGGGCGTTTTCGGCTCCGAGAAAATCCTGGAGATCGTCGGCTCGCTGGGGCCGGACGATTTGTGCCTGTGCCTGATCAGCGGAGGCGGATCGGCCTTGCTTCCCGCTCCTGTGCCGGGCATTTCGCTGGCCGACAAGCAGGCGCTAACTCGCCATCTAAGCGCCGCGGGCGCAAACATCACCGAACTCAACACGGTCCGCAAACAACTCAGCCGGATCAAAGGGGGCGGCCTGGCCCGCGCCTGCCGGGCGGGGCGGCTGGTCGCGCTAATCATCTCCGACGTACTGGGCGACCCGCTCAATGTGATCGCTTCCGGCCCGACGGTGCCGGACACGGCCACGGCCGCCGACGCCCTGGCAATACTGGTGCGCTACGGCGTCACCTCGCCCGCTGTCGTCAACTACCTCCGCTCCCACCACTCACCACCCACCACTGGCCACTCACTCTGCCCCACTACCAACCTCGTCATCGGCAACAACGCCCTCGCGGTTGCCGCCGCGGGCCGCGAAGCCCAAGCTCGCGGCTACTCGCCGACGATGACCGCCGCGACCACGCTCGAGGGACCGGCCGAGGACATCGGCATTGACCTGGCCCGCATGGCCCGGCAAATGTCCGACGACTCCGGCCCCGATTGCCTGATCACCGGCGGCGAGCCGACCGTCCGCCTCGTCTCGCCAGAAATACGGGGGAAAGGAGGCCGGAATCAACAACTTGTTCTCGCGGCGTTAGTGGAGTACCTGAATGCGGAGTGCGGAGTGCGGAATTCGGTGTGGGGGGCAGGTTAACCCCTTACGC
>JAKEHX010000186.1 GCA_022614795.1 Planctomycetaceae bacterium
AACGTCTGCGGTAGATACTTGCCGGGCAGGTTGGTACTATCTCTTCGGTTCATGACTCGCACTCACTTTGCGGGTTTGTGGACTAGAGCGCCGCCGTGTTACTCCACGGCGGCCGCTCGCTTTCTTGGGGGAGGCCGGACGCGCCGGGACGAGCTCCAAGCCGAGCCAGGCCGCCAGCGCGTCGATCGTGCTGGCCAAGGGGACGGAGCGACCGGTCCGAAACTTCCAGAGCTGGGGCTGGCTGACCGGGACCTCGCGGCTGACCTGCCAGTCGTTCTTGCCCGTGGCAATCATCGCCTCGCGGACGGTTTCGGAAATGGTCTTCATGGGTTCCTCGCAGGGGATCGTTTACTCCCGATCAGAGGTTGGTTGCCGGCGGGACATTCCCGCCGTGTGCCCCTGAGTGTAATAGCTCCGGCTATCACGTGTCAATAGGTCCAGATGATCAATTCCGCCAAGCATTCTGAAGATTTTTGGGGCCTGGAAAACCGCGGGAAAACGGCCCATTTAGCCCCAGCCGGGAGGGATTTCGGGGCTGGGTTTGGGGCGGGGAGGTGGCTTGGCGGGCTTGTCGTCCCCATCGTTGCAAGCCGCGATGACGGCCAACGCGCCCAGCTTGATCGCGAGCCCGAGCACCAGCGCCAAGAGCAACCCGCTGACGAAGGCGACCGGTCCCCACAGCGGGGCGAGCACCCACACCCAGGGCCACTGGATCACGCCGCACAATTTCAGCGTGATGAATAGGATCGCCAGCTGGCCCCAGAATCCGATGCCGCCCCTGGCTGTACTCTCGTCTCTCATTTTCCTCTCCCGCTGGTTGGTGCGAGCCGCACGCCGATGTAGCGCGCGTTCCCGTGACAGATTGCTTCGCGTCCCTCTACGCACGTCCAGCCGAACTCGGTCGCCCGGCCGAGACAGTAGCTCACCGACAAGTCGCCGAGGCTGTTGTGAAAACCCTTCGGCAGAATGCGCATCAGCGGTCCCAGCCCCAGGGCGACAAGAGCTGCACGCGACAGGTTGCTGACGACGCCGGTGCGATTCTGACCGATGGTGAGAAACACCGTCAGCGGGCCGCGGCCATTTTTCAGGATCGCTTCCCAGTGGGCCCACGGGCTGCCGTACACGTCCACGTCGATGACGTTCTGGGTCCAGCCGGGCTGCTGAAGCACACGCGTCGAGTCGATCTTCAGCCGTCCCTTCTTGGGCTTCAGGTCCACGCCCCAATAGCTCGCGATCTTGAACTCGCGGCGGAGCTGGCTCCAGATCACCTGGCTGCCCTGGCAGCAGTCGAACACGTGGGCCGCTTCCTTCGCATGGTAGGTCTTCAGGAAATGACGGCGCAACGCGAGCTTGGCGGCCAGGTTCGAGTTGTCTGACTGGTGGGAGCTAGCCATTGCTGACTGTCGTTTCCACGATCGTGTCGGGAATCCCCGCGACCGATTCGACCAGGTTGGCGAGCTCGCCAAACCGCACTGTAGGAATCCCGATCAGGACCCAGCTCATTTTCGGCGGCGGCTGTTCGCTCACGCGCTTGAGCTCGATCTCGCCGCCGGCGGCTTGCAGCCCCGCGGCTTCGCCGAGCGACGCCAGCAGCGCGTCGATCTCGTCGCTGCCCGTCTCGATGTCCGCGAGCAGCGCCTTCACCTTGTCTGGGTCGGCGCCCGCCATCGTGCCCAGTCGATCGAAGATGGCCAGCAGCTTGTCGGCCTCGTCGTCGTTCAGGTCGGTGACCAGGCACGGCACCAGGTAATCGGGCCCGACTTCCTCGTCGCGCATGTGGCCGTCGATGACCGTCAGCTTCCCACCTGCCCGCTTGCTCTTGTAAACGAGGGCAGCGCCGGCGAAGCCGATCTCGGCGAAGACGGCACGGATCGTCGCCCGTTGCTCCTGGCTGTGCGTCCGAAAATTGCGGGGATGGGGGACCAGGTCCCCGGCCCGAATCTGCTGCAACTTCTTGACCCGGTTGCGGATGTCCATGGGCTCCCGCGTTTGCTGGCGCCGGGCCGTGGGCGGCTTGGCCGGCGTGTCGAGTGAGTTGTAAAGCCTGGCACCGCACTGGCTTAGGCGGCCTCTGGGTGGGTTCGCCGGGCGGTTTAGGGCGGACGGACGGACTGTGTGTGCCTAGCGGGTAAAAAGGGTGGGAAACTACTGGCAGCACCTCGCTGCGAAGGACCCGTGATAGCCGGACCACTTGACTCGGCCTATTACTCCTATTGAGTGGCTGCACTAATAGGGGGAACTATTACCTGTGCGATTCGGCTCGGCATGATGCCCAGCTCGATGCGCCGCAGCTCCACCATTCGATCAATGAGCTGGAGTTGCTGAGCATCGGTGAAATGCTCGGGCATGTATGCGATCGTCATCCGCTCGCGAATGTCCTCCAGATCACGATTCAACGTCTCGACTGTAGGCGGCGTTCGTTTCACGCGGCGCTCCTACGAATGAGCTCTTCACGAGCACGCCGCAATCGGCACTTGGAAGCGGTGATGGTGACCAAGGGCATGAGCGTCACGCGGCGCACACGGTTCGGATCAATCCCCATTTTGCGAATCCCCAGCGTCGCGGCCCTGACCTTCGTGCGCGCGGCGAAACACCACCTTCACGAGACGCAGGGGATTCTCCTTTGTGGGTTTCATGCCTTGTCTTCCGGTCGTCGCGGGAGCGGCTCCAGGCGCGCCTCGCGCAGCATGCGGAGCTCGAAGGCCTCGCGGCATTCGACGCCCCGATGCGTGAGGTAGTAATCCGTGGTCACGTGGGGTCACACCACTCACACCACTGCGGTGGCTGCGCCCGAATCTCGGGCTTGGTCACTTCCGCAGAGCTGGTCGAAATGGATGGCGGACGAATCGCACGACCGACTTTGCCGCTCTAAATGCTTTGCCGGCCGGCCGAGCCACTTTGCGAATCACACCGCGGGCCACGGCCCTGAGAGGGGCAGGCTTAGACACCGTCGCTACGGTCTTGCAGGCAGCGCAGGTCGAAACGCCGATCGCCCCTTGCATCGTCGATTCGGGAGGCGGACCGACAATCGTCGCGGCGCCCACCTGCGGTGCGAACCCGTGGCCCTCGGCGGCGGCCGATGCGGCGACGACGGACAGAGCCAGCAGCAGGGCGAACAGCTTCACGAAATCCTTGCACGTGACGCAAGTCACTGTTTCGGTGTTGGGGATCACGAGCCGCCGGCCTTCGCCTTCGCTGATCTGCATCGGCCGGGCAAGGGACATATTGCAGCTATCGCTATTCGGGCTGATGCTGCTCACCGGG
>JAKEHX010000187.1 GCA_022614795.1 Planctomycetaceae bacterium
CATCAATGCCGGCGCGGGCGACGAGGGCCTTGGAGGAATTGGCGTCCTGGTTCGGCCCGCCGTTGGTCAGTGCAGCGGTGAAGGTCCAGATGTCGGGGTCCCACTGGGCCAGCAGACCTGTTTCGCGAAACAGAATGACTTTGCTGCGGATGAACGGAGAATCGTCGAAGTTGTTCCGGTAATTCGTGAAGTAGAACCGGCCGAAGGGGGTGACGAAGCGGCCGGCGGCGAAATACCAGTCGCCGCGGCGGGCGGAGAGGTAAAGCTGCGAGATGCTGACGATGTCGATCTCGAAGTTATGAGCGAATGACTCGCGGACCGGATCATCGACGAGCACATTGCGGTCGTAAGGCTGTGTGAAAAACAGCTCCCCTTCGACTTGCACGAGCCAATCGCCAATCTCTTGATGAATTCCGCCATCGAGGACTCCTTCGACGGCAAAGGTCTCTTCCAGGCCGGTGAATTCGATCCGCTGATCGTTGAGGTAGTAGGCCCGGACCTCGCCGCCGAGGTGGTAGCAGCACTCCGTTTCGGTAGGCGGGAGGAGTTCGATCGACGGGTCTTGGGATGTGGCGCGCACGGCGATCACAGCAAGCGCGACGAGCGCGCAGACGACGATGCGTATGCTCGGCTTCGATGCCATCAAATATGTAAGGCAGGTTGGAAAGCCTGCCCCACGAATGGCTGGCAGGTTTCTGGTTCCCAAGCTCCGCTTGGGAACCCACGGCATGGAAGCTCTGCTTGCTGGACAACTCCGAAGCAGAGCTTCGAACAGGTGTGGTCCCAAGCAGAGCTTGGGACCAAGTACGGGTGCCTGGCAGGCTGGAAGCCTGCCACACTGGCTTCGACCCGCTACAAAGCGCAAATCCAGTGCGCACGGCATGTTCGGAATGACCGGCAGGATCGGCAGAACCCGCCCAGGCGGCAGGATTTGCCACAGGTTTCGCTCCGCGAAAGGACGCCGTTAGCGAAAGGCGACTATCAATGAATGGGCACCTGGGTTTGCAGCAGGCTGGTGGCGATGGCCCGAAAGACGGGCTCGACGGTGTCCAGCTCGCGGCTTTCGGCTTGATAGTGCCAGAGGAACACGCCCGCGGGGGTTTTCACGCAGCGAATCTTCGCCTCGACGAGCAAGTCGAGATAGAAGAAGGCGATATCGACCCCCTTGGCCTCGGCGTCGGCGATGGTTTCCTTTGCTGGCAGGACTTCGAGATCGGGATAGACCTCGCGGATCGACTCGACGACCGCCAGCACCGCCTTTCTGGCGTCTTGATTGGGCGGATAGACCTGGAGCGTCCAGAAGCCCGTTTCGCGGCTTTGGAGCGTCACCGTCCGCGGCCAGTCGTCCGTTTCTTCATCCAGAACCTCCCAGTTTTCCGGGTAGAGGAAGCGGACGCCGAATTGTTCATAAACGGCTGGCATGACGCTCAACCTAACCCAGCGCCGCGCGGGACGATAGCAGGTGAGGAGGGAGTCAAGCGGCAGGCTGGAAGCCTGCCCCATTTAATGCAGCTAGCACTCACGCGGACCGCTTCCCTTCTTGCCGCGACGGGCTCGATTTTGGTATCAGTCACAGGGCGAAAATGCGGCCAATCGCTCGATGGAGCGGGGCCGGATGCGCCGATAAAAGAGAATTGGGGGCGGTGCGCCACTCCCCATTTGATTGCACCAGGAGACAGGCACGGATGCCAACTCGTCCCACCGGCGAGAAAATGCTGCGCGCGGTTGCGACGGTCGCTCAGGGGGCATTCGTTTTGCTGCTCATGTTCCTCGCCGGCTGCCGGGTGTTGCGCTCGCCGAAGGCCTCGGACGAGTCAATCGCGTCGGCGCGTCAGCTTTCGCTCCAGGCCATTGCTGCTCGCGGGCAAGGGCGGTGGGAGCAGTCCGAGGCGCTGTTTGCCCAGGCGGTCGAGCAGTGCCCGCGCGATGAACGGGCACGCTGCGGCTATGCCGAGGCGCTTTGGCAGCGGGGCGAGCAACAGCAGGCCGTCGCCCACATGGAAGAGGCGGTCCGCCTTTCCGGGCACGATCCCGAACGGCTGGTGCAACTTGGCGGCATGTATCTGGCTCGCGGCGAGTTGACGCGAGCCGCGGCTCAGGCCGACCGGGCGATCGCCGCCAATCGCGATCTGGCCAGTGCCTGGGCGCTGCGCGGCAAGGTGCTACAGAGCCAGGGGAAGCGGACCGAGGCGCTGGCGAGCTTTCACCGGGCGTTGACGCTGCAAGGGCAGTATCCCGAGGTGCAGCTGGCCCTGGCGGAGATCTACCGCGAGCAAGGCCGGCCGCAGCGGGCGCTGACGACGCTTCAAAGCCTGGCCGATAACATGCCGCCCGATCAGGTGCCCGTCGAAGTGCTCGTGCAGCAGGGGTTTGCCCTGCGGCAGTTGGGCCGCCATCGCGACGCGGCCCGCTCGCTCGCCTTGGCAGCCGGCCGCGGAAATCCGCCGGTGGACCTGCTTTATGAATTGGGGCGTTCGCACCTCGAAGCCGGCGACACGGCCGCGGCCCGCCTGGCTGTCAATGCGGCACTCGCCCGCGAGCCGAGCCACGCCGGCTGCCTGGCGTTACGTGAACAGCTCGCGACGAGCCAGGGCACAGTGGCGGCGGCATTGCGGTAGCGGTAGGACAACCGCCTCGGTCGTCATTGCCCGTAGGACAACCGTCTCGGTTGTCCAGAATCAACGTTGCGGGATAGGGACAAGCGAGACGCTTGTCCTACGAGACTATGCAGGCGTCGGCAGGGCCTTGCAATCAACGACTCGGCAAGTCGTCCCGGTCTTTGCCAGCTGCTCGACGACGGCGTGGGCCTGGCTGGCATGGCGATAGCTGCCGACGAGCCGCCACAGATGGGGCATTAACTCGTCGCGCTCTTGCACGCGATATTGCCGGGCCATTCCACCTGGGCAGGCCACCCCCAGCACGGACCCGCCCGCATTCCCGTCATGTTCGGACATTGCAATCACTCCTACCTACTCGCTTAGCGCGGCGGTCAATCGTTAGTTATCGGCCGGCTGGAAGGCGGCGGTTGAGTCAAAGTTGTAGGCACACTCCGTGTGCCGTTCCGTTCACGGCACACGGAGTGTGCCTACTACAAGTGGAGTTTTGCCGGCCGGGCCGCTAGATTCTGCATCAGGCTGATCGTTCCGCCCTGCCCTGGGAGACAGACCATGATCCGACCGGGTTCGCTTGCTGGCGGCACGCCGCAAGTTGCGTACTGCGTAGCGTTCATCCTCGCCATCATCACGCCAATCGCTGCCATGAACGCCCAATCGCCCTCCAAAATCGCTGCGGGCTTCGATCGCGGCGGCCAGATGTCCGGCCAAAGCCGCTCGGTCACCGTCGCCAAACATGGAATTTGCGCCACCAGTCATCCGCTGGCATCGCAGGTAGGGCTCGACGTGCTCAAGGCTGGGGGCAATGCGGCCGACGCGGCCATCGCCGCCAGCGCAACGATCGCCGTCGTCGAGCCGATGAGCTGCGGCATCGGCGGCGATCTGTTCGTCATCTATTGGGACGCGAAAACGCAGAAGCTCTACGGCCTCAACGCCAGCGGCCGCAGTCCCTATAAGCTCACGCGGCAGGTCTTCGCCGAGAAGCAGCTCGATCAGATTCCCGAAAGCGGCCTGCTCAATTGGTCGGTCCCGGGCTGCGTGAGCGGCTGGGAAACGCTCCGCGAGCGGTTTGGCACGCGGCCGCTGGCCGAGCTGCTCCAGCCGGCGATCGTCGCGGCCGAGGAAGGCTGCCCGGTGCCGGAGGTGATCGCGGGTTACTGGAAGGCCGGCGAAGCGGCGCTAAAAGCGTGGCCCGATTCGGCCGCGGCCTTTTTGGTGGATGGCGAGCGAGCGCCGCGCGAAGGGGAGATCATGAAGCTGCCGCGGATGGCCGAATCGCTAAAGGCAATTGCCGCTGGCGGTCGCGATGCGTTCTATAAGGGGAACATTGCGAAAGAAATCGTCGCCTTCAGCGAGAAAAACGGGGGCTACTTCTCGCAGGCCGACTTCGCGGATCACAAGGACGATTGGATCGAGCCGGTTTCGACCAACTACCGGGGCTACGACGTGTGGGAGCTGCCGCCCAATGGCCAGGGGATCGCGGCCCTCCAGATGCTCAACGTGCTCGAGCAGTGGGATCTCAAATCGCTGGGGCACAACTCGGCCGAGCACCTGCACGTGTTGATCGAGGCCAAAAAGCTGGCGTTTGCCGATCGGGCCCGGTTTTACGCCGACCCGGCGTTCGGCGAATTGCCGGTGGCGGAGCTGATTTCCAAGGCCTACGGCAAGTCGCAGGCGGCCCGCATCGACCTCGCCAAGGCCGCGGCCGATGTGCCTGCGGGCGATCCCAAGCTGGCCCGCGGCGACACGATCTATCTGACCGCCATCGATAAAGACCGCAACTGCTGCTCGCTGATTCAGAGCAACTACTTTTCGTTCGGCTCCAAGGTCGTGCCGGGCAACGTCGGCTTTGTGATCCAGAACCGCGGGGCTCTGTTTGCGCTGGACGACACGCATCTGAATCGCCTCGAGCCGCACAAGCGGCCGTTCCACACGATCATTCCCGCCTTCGTCACCAAGGACGGTCAACCCTGGTTCAGCTTTGGCGTGATGGGAGGCGACATGCAGCCGCAAGGGCACGTGCAGATTCTCGTGAACATGATCGACTTCGGCCTGAACGTGCAGGCCGCCGGCGATGCGGCGCGTGTGGCCCATGCCGGCAGCGCGACTCCCACGGGGCTAGCGGCCAAGGGAGTCGGCACGGTCACCGTCGAGTCGGGCGTTTCGGACGAAGTGATCGAAAAGCTCCGCGGCCTGGGGCACACCGTGACGCGTGCCCGCGGCGGTTACGGCGGCTATCAGGGAATCCTGATCGACTGGGAAAACGGCGTGCTGCGCGGCGCGACGGAGTCGCGGAAAGACGGGATCGCGGCGGGGTATTGATTTCAGATTGCGGAGTTGGCGAGCGGGGGGCGTGAGCCCCCTGAGGCGATGCACGTGGAAGCCGGGACGCGCGGTCGATGCAATTCATCGCAGAACATTACTACCGGGCTTCGCTCGAGCGAATTGAAGATGCCCGCGCACTTTACACCTCCGAGAGATACGGCATGAGCTTGTATGTGTCCGGTCTCGCCGCCGAGTGCATGCTCCGGGCATTCTATTGGCGGAAGAATCCAGTTTTTGACGCCCCGCATGACTTGCTTCACTTGTACAAGCTCAGCGGCATTGGTTCGGCCCACGAGCAGCGACTGCTCGATCGTGGTGCGGATCACGTTCAGTCGCGGCAAGCGGCGATCGAATTGGCGGCGGCGCGTGACACGCTAATTCGGCTGTGGAACAATGACTATCGCTTCGCTTCGGAAGTACAATTACGGGCACGCTTGCGCAAACTCGGAGAAGTAGGTCGCAGCCGCGGTAACCAGTTAAAGCCTGCTGCGATTCTTCTGTATAACTCCGCGAAAACAATCATCGATACGGGGATTCTGCTGTGGAACTTCAAGCGAAAGTGAAGCAAGCGCTAAGTTCGGCAATCGCGCTGGACAAGACGATTCTCGTGGACGACGACGGGCTGATCGGCTTCGTCGTGTCGCCCGATTTCCGCGGGCGCGATTCGCTTTCGCGCCAGGGGATCATTTTCGACGCGCTACGGGCCAGCGGCTCACCGCTATCACCCGACGAAGTTCATCAGGTCGTGGCCGTGGTCGCCTTCACGCCCGAAGAATTCGAAGTGCTCGGACCGGAACTCCCCGATCTGACGCCCCTGCGCAGCTAACGCGGACTCTCCTATGTCCGCGACACTTCCCAGCCGCAAGCCGCGCGCCTACCATCCGCTGCTCTTGATCGTCACGGCGATGGCGGCGGGGATGGCGTGCGACCGCTACTGCCCGCTGGCGGCGGAAGTCTGGTTTCTCGCGTCCGTCGCGGCCCTTGCCGGCTGGTGGATCGTCTGGCGGCAGGGCTGGGACGCGGCTGGTTCGTGCGTGCTGCTGGCGAGCGTTCTGGCCGCGGGCGGGGCCTGGCATCACGACCAGTGGAATCAGTTTGCCGACGATGAGATCGGCCGGATGGTCAGCGAGCAAGTCGCACCGATCGTCGTCGAAGCGCGGGCGATGAACTCGCCCCGCTTGATTCCCGCCCCTCCCCGGACCGCCATGCGGGCGATCCCCCAGGGGGACGAGACTCGCGTGAGCGTTTGGATCTTGGCGGTGCGCGATGGCCGCCGGTGGCGGCCAGCCAGCGGCTGGGGCGTGCTCACGGTTCAGGGGCAACTGTCTGGCATTCAGGCCGACGATCGGCTGAGGATCATGGCTCAGGGCAGCCGGCCACCTGCGCCGCTCAATCCGGGCGAGTTCGACGTCGCCGCTCACCAGCGGAGCGACCGAACCGGGTGCCGATTGCTGGGCGAATTTCCCGAGAGCGTGAGCGTGGTGCGCCGCGGAACGAACTGGTCGCCGCGGCGCTGGCTGAGCTGGGTTCGGCTGCGGGGGATGAATCTGCTCAGCCGGAGCATCAGCCCTCGCCGGGCGACGCTGGCTGCGGCCATTCTGCTGGGCACCCGCGAGCAGCTTGATCCCGAGCGAAACGAGGGCTACTTGCTCACCGGCACCATTCACGTCCTCTCGATTAGCGGCCTGCATGTCGGCATTCTGGCGTGGGGTTTTTGGATCGTATTGCGGACCGGCGTGCTGCCCCAACGGCCCGCCCTGATGGCGGCGATGGGGCTGACCATTGCGTACGCGTTCCTCACCGACTTGCAGCCGCCTGTTGTACGGGCGACGGTGCTGATCGTTCTGATCTGCCTGGCTCGGCTCGTAGGGAGGACCGGGTTCGGGTTCAACGGACTGGCCGCGGCCGGCCTGGCCGTGCTGGCGTATCAACCGGCGAGCCTGTTCTTGGCTGGACCGCAGCTCTCGTTCCTGGCTGTGGCGGTGATGATTCTCTTCGCACCCGTATTGATGCCGCAGCCCATCGTCGATCCGCTCGACCGGCTGATCGCGGCAACCCGCCCGTGGCCCATGCGATCGGTACGGAGTATCGGCGGCGGCGTGTGGCGCCTCTGGCTTACCGGGGCGGTCATCTGGGCGGTCTCCGTGCCGATCGTTTGGCAACAGTACAACCTGCTGTCCCCCTCGGCCCTGGTCATCAATACGATCATTTGGATCCCGATCACGCTGGCGCTCTACGCTGGATTTGCGACGATGGTCCTGGGCGCCGTCGTGCCGTTGCTGGGCGGCTGGGCTGGTGCGCTGTGCGACTGGAACTTGCAGTTCATGGAAGCGTGCATCGACTGGGGCCGCGCGCTGCCGTGGAGCCATTTCTGGTGGCCCGCGCCGCCGGCCTGGTGGGTTGGCCTGTTTTATGGAGTATTTTCAGCGCTGGCAGTGTTTCCCGTGCTGCGGCCGTCGCGGCTCTGGTGGTTTGTACTGCCAGCCGTGTGGTTTGTCGGGGCACTGTGGCTGGCTACTCCCCAAGCCAAGCAGCGATTTGCCGACTGGCCGCGCAGCGATGCCAAGGCGGCCGCGCCAGCGGAATTAAAACTCGCCTGCACGTTCGTGGCAGTCGGCCACGGCATCGCGTGCCTGATCGAATTGCCTGACGGGAAGACGATCCTGTACGACGCCGGCCGGCTTGGCTCGCCCATGGGCGCGGTGCGGACCGTATCCAGCGTCCTCTGGTCGCGCGGGATTTGGCATCTGGACGCGGTCGTGATTTCACATGCCGATTTGGATCATTACAACGCCATTCCCGAACTGCTCGATCGGTTCTCGATCGGGGTGGTTTATGTTTCACCCGTCATGTTCGAAACGCCGCAACCTGCCGTGGAAGAGCTGCACGCGGCTATTGAGCGCGCCGGCGTGCCCCTCGAAGTGATTTCCGCAGGAGTCCGATTGCAAAGCGCGGAGGACGTGCAACTGGAGGTGCTGCATCCGCCAAAAAAGGGCATTCTAGGAAGCGACAACGCCAATAGCATTCTGCTCAAGCTTGAATATGCCGGCCGCCGCATCCTGCTTACCGGCGACCTGGAGCCGCCGGGCCTGGAGGACGTCCTCGCTGAGGAGCCGCTCGACTGCGACGTCGTGCTCGCCCCCCATCACGGCAGCTTGCGGAGCGACCCTACGGGCTTTGCCCTCTGGAGCACGCCCGAGCAGGTGATCATCAGCGGCTCGCGGTCGCTAGGCGACATTCCCAACATCGAGGCGGTAAAGGACTCCTATCGAGCCCGCGGCGCCGAGGTCTATCACACGGCTCAGGACGGCTGCGTTCGGATCGAGCTGAGCGCCAGCGGCGTGCGGGTCGCGACTTTTCGCCCGCATGAGTAGTCGCCCTTGAATTGGCGACCTGGGCGACCTCTGAGGCGCAGAGTCGCCGGGCATGGGAACGTACAATGGGCGCTCGCTCATTGATCCTCACTCCACGCCAATCGCCCATGAGCAAGCTGACTTGCCGCTCGTCCGCCGTCATTCTGATACTGCTGCTGGCCTGTGCATCGTTGCCGGCCGCCGAGCCGTGGGCCGACCCAAAGCTGATGGTCAAGGATGGCCTGGAGCTGTGGCTCGATGCCAGCCGGGCCACGGCCGACAAGCCGCCCCCCGCCGCTGGCAAGCTGAGCCAGTGGTACGACGCCTCGGGCCGCGGGCGGCACCTGCTTCAGGAAGCGGCGGAAAGGCAGCCGCAATTTGTGAAGGTTGGCGAAGCGGCAGTGGTACGGTTCGACGGGCTCGACGACCACCTGCGGGCGGTGAAGCAGGCCGCTGAACTCAACTCGCTGACGGTGTTCCTGGTCGCCGCCCCGCGCCAGAACGCGGGCGCCTTTCGCGGTCTGGTGGCCTTCAACAAGGCCGGCGAAAAGGACTACACGAGCGGGCTGACGATCGACCTGGGGCCGTATGGCACGCCGCAATTCTCGACGCTCAATGTTGAGGGGCGCGGATTTGGCGGTGCTCAAAGCCTCCGCAAAGGCGATTCGCCGTTCGGCCGGCTCTACACGCTGGAGGTCGCGTCGGATGCGGCAGCAAAGACGATCAAGCTAGCGGTCGATGGCCAGGCCGAGGGCGAGCGGGCGCGCGACGGTTCGCCGCTGAGCATGGACGAGATCACGCTCGGAGCCCGGTATTACAACAACGGCGCCGGAGAGCAGCACGTCGATGGCTGGATCCGCGCCGATATTGCCGAGGTGCTGGTCTATGGCCGAGTCCTCACCGCGGATGAAACGAAGTCAGTCCGCGAGTATCTGGCAGCCAAATATGCCGCCCTGAAAGAAGCACTGCCCCCCGATAGCGATGGCCGCTCGCAGCCGCTGGTGCCGGTGAAGGACCCGCCGCCGGTACAGGTGTTTGCGCCCGGGTTCTCGGTCCGCGAATTGCCCGTGGACCTGACGAACATCAACAACGTGAAGTATCGGCCGGATGGCACGCTGGTCGCGCTCGGCTACGACGGGCGAGTGTGGCTCTTGCGCGATACGAATCGCGACGGCGTCGAAGACCAGGCTTCTTTGTTCTGGGAGAATAAAGGTGGCTTGCGAGCGCCGATCGGTATGGACCTGACGCCGCCGGACTATCAACACGGTGAGGGCGTGTTTGTCATCGGCAAGTCGCGGCTCGTGTTGATTGTCGATACCGACCGTGACGGCAAGGGGGACAAGGAGATCGAGGTGGCCGGCGGCTGGAAGGAGAGCTTCCAGCCAGTCGATGGCGTGGGCGTCGCTTTTGATCCCCGTGACGGCAGCGTCTATTTCGGCCACGGAACGATGAACTTTACCGACCCGCTCCTGCGGGACAAGGAAGGCCGGTCGCACTATTCGCAGACGGATGAAACGTCGGCGATCATCCGCGTCTCGCCCGACTTCAAAACCCGCGAGGTCGTGGCCAAGGGCATTCGTTTTCCGATCGCGATCCGGCTGAATCGGCACGGCGATTTGTTCTGCACCGACCAGGAAGGGGCGACCTGGGTCCCTAATGGCAATCCATTCGACGAGCTGTTGCACGTTCAAAAAGGGCGGCACTACGGTTTTCCGCCCCGGCATCCGGTGCATTTGCCGGGCGTGATCGATGAGCCGAGCACCTTTGACTTTGCGCCGCAGCACCAATCGACGTGCGGCTTCAATTTCAACGAGCCGGTGAAAGAAGGCGGTCCGATCTTCGGGCCGGCGGCCTGGGCCGGCGAGGCGATTGTCACGGGCGAATCGCGGGGCAAGCTCTACCGGACGCAGCTGGCGAAAACGCCGGCTGGCTACGTGGCCCGGACGAACTTGCTGGCCGCGCTTGGCATGCTCACGATCGATGCCTGCATCAGCACCGACGGCAGCCTGGTGGTCGCCTGCCACAGCGGCGGCCCCGACTGGGGAAGCGGACCGTCGGGCAAGGGAAAGCTGTTCAAGATCAGCTACACCGACAGGGGCCATCCACAGCCCGTGCTGGCTTGGGCGACGGGGCCGCGCGAAGTCCGCGTCGAATTTGACCGGCCGGTCAGTCCCGAGCTGCTCAAGGAGGTTGTCAACCAGTCGCGGCTCACGTCGGGCCGATACGCCCGCGCCGGCGACCGGTTCGAGACGATCTGGCCCGGCTACGCAGTGGTGCAGATGCAACGCCTTGCACCGCGGTACGACGTGCCGCTCCGCTCAGCGCAGCTCACTCCGGATGGCAGGACGCTCGTTCTGGCGGTCGATCCGAGTCCCGCGGCCGTGCATTACGCGCTCATGCTGCCCGGCATGGGCCGGCCGCCGGCCGACAAGCCGACAGAGGGGAAGCTCCCGCAGCACGCTGCCATTGACCTCGATTTTGATCTCACGGGATGTGAAGCGGTCTGGAATCCCACGGATGGTTCCGCGGCGTGGACCGGCTGGCTGCCCCATTTGGACTTGCAAGTGGCCCGCGAAATGACGGTCGGCAGCGCGTCGCACGATGCATTGTGGAAAGCTATGGAGCAACCGGGCGAATTGGTCCTGCGAACGCAGCTCGATCTGACTGATATGCTGCGCCCGGCCGTGCAGCCGGGATCGCAGATTGACTACGAACTGCCGCGCGAGACGGTCACGGTGACCTTGACATCGGATGCGAAAGTGAACCTTGTCGCACCCAAGCCAGGTGGCGACCGTGATGCATTCACGCTCACTCCCGAGCGCAACAAGACGGTGCCAGTCGAATTGCGATTGAAGAAAGGTAGCGGCGCGGCGACACTTACGGCGCATTGGACGACCAACGAGGACAACCGGCCACGGCCGTTTCCGTTGCGACGCATGCTGGTCCCATGGGCCGATACGAGCGGCAAATCGGCCGAACCAACCGCCCCGGTCCGGCCGCCGGAATTGGCCGGCGGCAGCTGGGCCCGCGGGCGGAAAGAATTTTTTGGCGAGCAGGCGCTGTGCTCCAAGTGCCATGCGATTCACGGCCAGGGCGGCACGATCGGCCCGGACCTGTCGAACCTGATCCATCGCGACTACGCCTCGGTGCTGCGCGACATTGCGACTCCCAGCTTCGCCATCAACCCGGATCACCTGTCGTATGCCGTGCGGCTGGACGACGGCCGCGCGCTGACCGGCGTTGTGCAAAATGTCGCCGGCAAAGTGCGAATCAGCGACATCAAAGGCAATCCGACCGAGGTCGATCCGGCGGAAATCGTCGAGCTGAAGGCCTCGCCTGTCTCCACGATGCCGGAAGGGCTGCCGAAGCAGGTGGGTGCGGAGCGGCTGCGCGATCTGATGACGTTTCTGCTGGTGCCCGCGCCGCAAATGCCGCGAGACTACGTCGGACCGCGCCCCAAGCCACGGACGGTCGCCGAGGTGAATCGCGTCCTGGCCGGCGCGCCGAGTCCGCCCGAAGCGACACGGCCGATCCGCGTCGTGCTGGTCGCCGGTCCCAAGGACCACGGCCCCGGCGAGCACGACTACCCGGCGTGGCAAAAGGCTTGGGCCGAGCTGCTGGCGGCGGGCGAGAAAATCGAAGTGGCGACGGCCTGGGAATGGCCGGCCAAGGAGGACTTCGACAAGGCCGACGTAGTGATCTTCTATCAGCACGGCGACTGGAACGCCCGCCGCGCCGTCGAACTGGACGCGTTCCTCGCACGCGGCGGCGGCGCGATCTATCTTCACTGGGCCATTGACGGCCGCAAGCTGGGAGCCGATATGGCCAAGCGGATCGGCATCGCGGCTGCCGGCGCGGCGGGCTTTCGGCATGGCGAAATCACGCTCGACTTCAGCCGCGACGCGAGCCACCCCATCGCACGGAATTTCGGCACTCTGAATATGACCGACGAGACCTATTGGAAATTGACCGGCTCACTGCCGAGCGATCGGCTGTTAGCCAGCGCCGTTGAGGAAGGGCAGTCTCATCCGCAACTTTGGTCGCTGGAGCACGGCAAGGGGCGGGTCTTCGTCTCAATTCCGGGGCACTACAGCTGGACGTTCGATGACCCGCTGTTCCGCGTGCTGTTATTGCGGGCAATTGCCTGGACGGCCCACGAGCCGGTCGATCGGTTCAACGACCTGGTCTGGCCGGGGGCAGACGTGGCAAGGTAGTCGCTATGCTGCCCGCCGATGATTGTCGTGTCGTGCTCGCGTTGCCTCGCGCCTGGCCTTGATCTCTTCCTGGCGCTTCTGGCCGAAATGGTGCAGCGTGTGGAAAATCCACGGCGCCAATCGCTTGGAATAGTAGAGCAACCAGGCCATCGGCGAGACGAATGTGACGGCCCGATTGCGGTAGATCGCGCGAATCGTCGCCTCGGCGACTCGCTCGGGCGTCGTGCAGAGCCACGCCGGCGGCTGGGGCGTTTCGCGGCCCTTATAGCTGTTGGGCGCCGACTTATAGAGATTCGTGCGGACCGGGCCGGGGCAGACCGCCGTAAAGCCGACGCCGCGCCGCAGATACTCCGCCCGCATCGCCTCGCTGAAGCCCACCAGGCCGAACTTGCTCACGTGATAGGCCGCGAACCGCGCGCTGCACACCCAGCCGCTGATGCTGGCCATGTTGACGACGTGCGCTTCGGGCAGCTTGAGCATCGCCGGCAAGAGCAGCCGGGTGAGGTGGATCGGGGCGTGCAGGTTCACGTCGAGCAGCCGCTCCCAAGCGTCGGCCGGCATCTTGTGCGTGTGGCCGTACCAGGCGATGCCCGCGTTATTGACCAGGATGTCGATCGGCCCCCACTGGTCGTGAATGTCGCGGGCGGCGATTTCCAGTTCGCCCAGCTGCGAGAGGTCGCACCGCGCGGCAACGGCCCGCACACCCAGACGGCGGCACTCAGCGGACACGCTCTCCGCGGCCGGCAAGTCGATATCCACGAGGTGCACGTTCGCCCCCTCGTTCGCCAGTCGCAGCGCAATCGCCCGGCCCAGCCCCGAGCCTGCACCTGTAACCACCGCCGTCTTCCCTCGGATCACTTTCATGCCGGCGAATCCTAGCGGCGGCGCGGCGAGCCTGCTAGAGAAACTGGCTCGCGGTACGGCCCTCGATTGCACCTGCTAGCAGCCCCGTTTTCGCCTTTGCCCAGTCGCCGACGCTCGCTAAGATTCCGGCCCTCTCGCACGTGGATCAATCGAGCTAAGGATGGCGACATGCGGTCAGTTTCGCTGCGGGCGATTTTCCTCATTGGTTTTGTCATCGCGATGCCCATTCTCGCCCTGCCGTCGGTCGCCCGCCGGCTCGACGATTGGATTTATGGGCCGCCGCCCACGGAGCATGCGATCTCGCCGCTGACCAGCGAGTTGGCCCAGGTCATCGAGCCACAGGTCGCTGAGCGGGCATCGCCGGCCAGCTTCGACGAGATTGAGTCATCGCTCGCGAGCCGCCAATCGCCGGGCGGCCTGGATGCCCCGTCGCCGACGCCCCCCCTGTTGAGCCCACTCCCCGCGTTTCCGCCGCTGGTGAGCACGCCGCAGCCTGAGTCGGGCACATCGCAGTCCGAGCCGTCGATCGGCCCCTTGAGCGATGCCGCCGCGGCCCGCCTGCAACAAATCCGCGGCGAGCTCGAGCGGCTGGGGGCAGACTACATCGTTCTTGAAACCACCGACGGCGGCGGCAACTATCGTTTCCACTGCGATGTGCGGGTCGATGAGAAGACGCGCTACACGCGTCCTTTCGAGGCCGCGGGGACAGATCCGCTGGCCGCTGCCGAACGCGTGCTCGCCGAGGTGTCCTCCTGGCGAACCGCCGCCCAGCCGACCACCCAGCCGACCGGCACGCGCCGCTAGGCCGATCCAGCAGTGGGGGCATGACGTACAATTGACTGGCTGCCCCACGCGGATTTCCGGCTATGCGAAACCTTCTCCGTGCCGCCTTGGTGCTTGTCGTCCTCGCCACCGCGGGCGTCGCGGTTCTCCTGACCGCCGCCTATCGGGCCACACAGCACGTTCCCGAGTTTTATCAGGCTGCCCTGGCCAAGAGGCCGGTGGAAGAGAAAGCCGCCGCCGACCAGCTCGAACGCCAGGTCCTCGAGCTTCACAACGAAGCCCGAAAACCCGGCCGCTGGGTGGCCCGCTTCTCGCAGGAGCAGATCAACGGCTGGCTGGCGGCGGACCTGCCGGTCAAGTTTCCTGGTGCCCTGCCCGAAGGCGTATCTGATCCCCGTGTGGCGATCGAACCGGGCCGGATGCGACTGGCGGTCCGCTATGACCAGGGGGACGTGAGCACGGTCCTCTCGCTGGCGGGCGACGCCTACTTGACCGACAAGCCGAACGAAGTCGCGGTCCACATCGAGCACGTCCGGGCCGGCGCGTTTCCAGTGCCGCTGGCCCAGTTCCTCGACCAGATCGCCGAGCGGGCGGGCGAGGCCGGCCTGCCGATCCGCTGGGCGGAGCAGGAAGGCGATCCGGTGGCGCTGGTCGTGCTGCCGCTCGATCGCAAGGAATTCAAAGGCAAAAAGCTGCAAGTCGAACAGCTCGAGATTGCAGCCGGAGAGATTGTCGTCTCAGGCCGCACCGAAGCGCCGGAAGGGGAAGCGCCGGAGGTCGAGAAGTCGGAACTGGCGGAATCTATAGAGGCGGGGGCGGAAACCGATGCGGCCGAAACACGGTAAGGCGAGCGGTGGGCGATCCATCGGCGAGCGGTGGGCGTAAGCCCACTGAGGAAATGGCACGGCGGCGTTGAAGAATTGCCTGTCGCCTTGATGTAAATCTCGCGGAGCAATTCGGGTCCCGCCCGGCGGTCGGGACCTACTTCCGCACAATTGCCAGGTTGTCGCGGTGGACGACCTCTTCGTACGGCCGGTGGCCGAGCACCTGTGAAATGCGGTCCGATTTGAGCCCTTTGATCCGGGTTACGTCGGCCGAGGAGTAATTCGTGAGGCCGCGCGCGATAACGTTCCCTTCGCTGTCGCATAGGGCCACCACGTCGCCCTTCTGAAACTCACCCTGCGTACTGGTGATGCCCGCGGCCAAGAGGCTGCGGCCTTGTTCGACGATCGCCTTGCGCGCCCCGGCATCGAGCTGAATCCGGCCGCGGACCTGGGCCGAGAAGCCGAGCCAGCGCTTGAACGGCGTGATCGCCTTGCCCTGAGCCATGAACAGCGTGCCGACGGTTTTGCCCGCCATGATTTGCGTAAGCACGTCGAGCTGCCGGCCGCTGGCGATGATCGCGTTTTCGCCCGCGGTGGTGACGATGCGGGCCGCTTCGAGCTTGCTGGCCATGCCCCCTTTGGAGAGGCCCGTCTTGCGGTCGCGAACGAAGGCGAGCACCTTCTCGTCGATTTTTTCGACGGTCGCCACGAGCTTCGACGACTTGAGACTCGGATCGCCGTCGTACAGCCCTTCGATGTCGGACAGGATTACCAGAAGCGGTGCGCGGACCAGGTTCGTAACCATCGCGGCCAGGCGGTCGTTGTCGCCAAATGTCGTTTCCAGCTCGGCCACGCTGACCGTGTCGTTCTCGTTGACGATCGGGATCGCTCCGAATTCCAGGATCGAGAGGATCGTGTTGCGGACGTTGAGATAGCGGATGCGATCGTCGACGTCCTCCAGCGTCAGCAGCACCTGCGCGGCCCGGCGGCCGTGTTTGGCGAATGTCCGGTCATAGGCCTGGATCAGATGCCCCTGGCCGATGGCAGCGACTGCTTGCAGGCGGGCCAGGTCGGTCGGACGCGATTGGAGGCCTAAAAGGCTCACCCCCGCGCCGACCGCGCCGCTGCTCACCAGCACCACCCGGCGGCCGGCGGTGCTGATCGCGTGGATCTCCTCGGCCAGGCGTTCGATTCGCTCGTGGTTGAGCGTGCCGTTGTCGTGCGTGAGGACCCGCGTGCCGACTTTCACCACGACGGTGTGGGCGGCTTCGGCGAGGTGCTGGCGGAGTTCGGCGGCGGACATGGGGGACAACGGGGGCGAATCGATGCGAAGCTCCTCGGCACGCGGGCCAGCCGATTGTACTATCGACGCCGCGTGCGGGGGAAAGGAGTAGGGCGAGGCGGGAACCGGTTCGGACGAAAAGGCGAACGGGGACATCCGGGAGTCCTTAGACGCGGCGATTGGTGGCGCGAGGGTAGATGGAAGTGTCGCGCGGGGCCGAGAGTACCGGCCCTTGGCAGGCGGGACAATGCGAATCGCCGCAATTGATATAAGGTATTGCAGCGAAATGGTTTACGCCGCGAGGCGAATCGGGGCCTGGGCCGCAGGCAGCGGCAGGGTTTCGCGCTCCTCGGCCCGAATCTCGGCCAATCGGGCGGCTGCGGCGGCAACACGCCTGCGGTGGCGGGCCGTGCTGCCGATTTCGAGCATGGCGACCAGCCGGCCCAGGAGTGCCGCAGGATCGAAAACGACAGCCAGCGAGTGCAAGGCCAGCCCCAGCGGCAGGCCGACATGGTCGGCATGGAGCCAGAACAACTTCTCGGCGATGCGCCCACGCGAAAAGTCGCCACCGGCAAAGGCCAATGGATCGGCGATTTGGGTCAATCGAGCGGCTGGTTCAAACTCGGTTCGCAGCTCGAGTTCTCGCAGGCTGAGCGCGAAATCGACATCGGCCAGTTGGTCGCCTGCCGCTTGATTCATGCCGTCCAACGCGGCCAATACGTCCCGCCGATAAAACCCGGCTGCCAGCGTGGGGGCCCCGATCGCCGCCCGCAAATGGCCCGATCCGCCGAGCAAAAGCCGCTGGTTCCGCAGTACGGCCCGGTTTCCCGCGGCAGTGAAGTGCACGCCCGCCGATACGAGCTGCGAGCCGTCGGCATTCATTACGGCGGGCACAACGGCCGCGACCTCATCGTCGGCAAAGTGGGGCAAGATCGCGTCGGTCCAGCCTTCGCTGGCGAGCAACCCGCAGGCGAGCACGTGAATGATCGGGCTCGTGGCGGCGTCGGTCGCTGCATTGATCAGCCCAACGAGCGACGACTCATCCGGGCAATGCAGAAACTCGACCTCGTCCGCCAGGTTGTACGGGTCGTCATAAGCCGCGGTGTGGGCGACGATCACTTCGCATTTCGACGGCCGAT
Source organism: Planctomycetaceae bacterium (assembly GCA_022614795.1). Classification (GTDB taxonomy): domain Bacteria; phylum Planctomycetota; class Planctomycetia; order Pirellulales; family Pirellulaceae; genus CAYLLN01. The sequence goes on from JAKEHX010000187.1 coordinate 17,397, forward strand.
GTTGAAGGACCGAGACGAGGGTCCCGTCAAATTCCGTGGACCCGCCCAGGCAGGGGATGAGAATCGAAAGCCGAGGCACGGGAGACCTTCCTTGGAGAGTCCCGTCACGAGGAACAGGCCGGGGCGAATGTGCCATCGCTACCGGTGCCAGTGTCCAACTATCTTCGGCGAGTAGGAAGGTCCGCGATGATCCAAATTGCCGCCGGTGCCGCGTCTGCCGTCGTCGTAAGTTGCCTAGGCGGAAGGGTTTATTGCTAGCGGCGTTGACTCAACGATGGGGCGCGAATGGTTGTTCGAGGACGAGCACGACGAGTACGAGGAGCCGCCTCTTGCCGTTCGCTTCCTCGGCCGATAGACTGCAAGGTTTCCCCCATTGCCAATCGCCGGCCCCTTCTGGCCGCTCTGCCCTGAGGATTGCTGCCATGAAAGAAGGCATTCACCCGACGTACATCACCACGACCGTGCACTGTAGCTGCGGCAACACCTTCACTACCCGCAGCACCAAGAAAGAGCTGAAGGTCGATATCTGCTCGGCTTGCCATCCCTTCTTTACCGGCAAGCTGAAGTATGTCGATACGGCCGGCCGGATTGAGAAGTTCCAGACGAAGTTTGCCGCCGGCACCTATGGCAGCGTGCAGAAGCCCCCGGCCAAGCCGAAGAAGAAGAAAGCCGCGGCGGTGGGCGAAGAGGCTTAGCCGCCAGCTGGCGGAAGCACCAAATCGCAAGCTCCAAAATCCAAACAAGCTCCAAACACCAATGTTCGCGTTTCGTTAGCCATCGCGATTCTGCCGGCAATTGGTGCTTCGTATTTGTTTGAGAGTTGGTACTTGTGATTTGGAGCTTAGGTGATGTCCTCGATTCGCGATCTTCTTGAAGGCAAGCTCCGACGCTTTGAAGAGCTGGAGCGGCAATTGGCCGATCCGGCCGTCCTGGCCGACGGCGCCAAGATCTCTGCCGTCGCGCGCGAACATGGCTCGCTCACCAAGCTGGCCACGAAGTATCGCCGCTTCAAAAACCTGGTCGATGAAGTGGCCGAGCTGAAGCGAATGTCCGAAACCGGCTCGCCCGACGAGAAGGAGTTGGCCGAGACGGAGCTGCCCGAAGCCCGAGCGAAGCGAGAGGCCCTGTGGAGCGAGCTGCTCGACATGACGGTCGGCGGCGAAGACGCCCAGCGCAGCCGCTGCGTGATGGAAATCCGTGCCGGCACGGGGGGCGACGAAGCGGCCCTCTTCGCCCACGACCTCTTCCAGATGTACAAGCACCACGCCGAACAGAAGGGCTGGAAGTGCGAAATCATGGAAGCCAGCCCGACCGACATGGGCGGCTTCTCGAAAATCACGCTCGCCTTTGAGGGCGAAGGGGTCTATCGCGAACTGCGATACGAAGGGGGAACGCACCGCGTGCAGCGCGTCCCGGAAACCGAGGCCAAGGGGCGGATTCACACCTCGGCTGCGACCGTGGCCGTGCTCCCCGAGCCGGAAGATGTCGAAATCAATCTCAAGCAGGATGATTACCGCCTCGACAAGTTCTGCGCCAGCGGCCCCGGCGGGCAGCACGTGAACAAGACCGAATCGGCCGTGCGGCTCACGCACTACGAAACGGGCATCGTCGTCTCGATGCAGGACGAGAAGAGCCAGCACAAAAACCTGAGCAAGGCCCTGCGGATCTTGAAGTCGCGGCTTTACGATCACTACCAGCAGCAGGAGCAGGCCAAGCGGGCCGCCGAGCGCAAGACGATGGTCGGCAGCGGCGACCGGAGCGACAAGATTCGGACCTACAACTTCCCCGACAACCGCCTCACCGATCACCGCATCGGCTTCACGATCTACAAGCTCGACCAGATCATCCGGGGCGACTTCCAGCCGGTAACCGACGCATTGATCGAGCACGACCGCAACGAGTTGCGGGGGCAAATGGCGGGCCTGGATGCGTGAGCGATCGTTTTGCTATCTTTTGCCGCCGCGACCTGCTAAACTAGAAGTATTCGCAACGTGCCGCCTGGTTAGTTCCGGCCGGCCCCTTGTTTTGTGATTGGACGGTTACGGTCACTCGATAACGCTTCGCCATCAGGACGGCGATCCTTTACCAAGTCAAACCGGCGTGATTGGCGCTTGAGGGTGCCAGGCCACGCCGGTTTTTTTGCGCTTATCCCGCATAAAGCGCGCAGGAAGTCCTCCATGGCCAGCATTTCCAAACCGACCTTTGTCGCACAAAAGCCGCCCCTCTGCCCCGTCTGCGGCAAGCCCTCCTATTCGCTGGGAGGCGTGCATCCGCAGTGTGCCGTGAGCCGGGCCGATAAAGTCCGCAAGGCCAGCCAGCCGCCGCCCAAGCCCAAGCCGGCGGCAGCCAGCGGGCAGTGGAAAAAAACGTGTCCCCGCTGCCACCGGCAGGTCGCCGCGCGGCGGTACACGTGCGAGTGCGGCCACACTTTTGGACCTTCTCCCGGCCGTTGAACCGTTCGATTTCGTGTCGCTCGCGCGCTGAACGTTCAGCTCCCGGCCGCCACAGCTTTCCAGGAGCCCAGAACATGAGTGCCCGAGGCGCCGATCAGAAAATCTCGAGCGACGTGCAGTTGAAATTGGCCAATCGTGGACTGCGAGCGCCGTGCAACGTGGCGGTGAACACCAAGAATGGCGAGGTAACGCTCACCGGAACCGTTGAATACCCCCATCAGAAGTCAGCGGCGGTGCAGGCCGCCACAAGCGTCGCCGGGGTCCGCCGCGTTACCGACCAGATGACGGTCGGCGTCAAGCGGCGATTTTAGCGCCTGCTGGGCCTATTCTTCCGCCGACTTCGGCGACGGTGAGCCCGCGCTCGCCTTCTCGGCGTGTTCCTGGGCAAACCTGGTGGCGACTGCGGCTCGCTGCAATTGAACAGCCGTGAAATAGGGCTCGATGCTGCCGTTTAAGTGCTTAGCGCCGATTTTGCTCGCCAGTTCTTCCCAGGTCAGGCCGTTTTGCAGGTGCCACGCCGCGGCCTGCGCCGAGTGTTGATCGAGCTTGCCGGCGACCATCAGCTTGATAATCTCGGTGACCGCGGGGTCTTTTGCATATTCATCAATCGGCACGAGTTGGTATTCAACGCGCGGGCTGGGATCTTTCAGTCCGTGGTCGAGACAGATGGCGACGAACTTGATTTTCGTCGCCTTGTCGGGACCGACGGCAAACATGCCGCCGCCGCCCATGCCCATTCCCATTCCACCCATCATGCCGCCCATGCCGCCGCCGCCGAAACCTTGATTGCCGCCTCCCTGTCCGCCGCCTCCCAGTCCGCCGCCGGGACAGCCCCCCAGCCCGCCACCGAAACCTTGCGCCAGCACCGGCACGCCGGCAAACGCCTCGGGCAGCTTGATCGTCAGCGGCTTGTCCGTCTTGTTCTTGACCGTAATGTTGCCGCCGGTGGCATCTTTGGGGATCACCTTCACTTCAATGTCCCCCGCTTCCATGCCGGCAAATAGCTCGACGACAGCAGCCTCTGGCCTGGCGCTCTTGGCGGTTTTGGCTGGTTCCGCGGCGCAGAGGATGCCGCAGTGAGTTACCGCGATCAGCGCGCACAACAAGAGCGAAAGGGTCGATAGACGCATCGCGACAATTCTCCCTGCTTCCGAATGAGCGGTTGCCCCTACTAACCAACCGCTGACGACCAGAAAGAGCCCTCACAGAACCCGGGCCACGAACTTCTTCTGGGTCAAGCCTTGAGATCGGCAGGCGGGAAGCGAGTCGCCCAGCGAGATCAAAGATGTTTCCACTATAGCCGCCCGCCCGCTCACGTCCTAGCGAAAATTAGCGCCAAAGTGGCGAGATTTGCGGCATGTGACGCCGCCGGAAAGGCTCGGCATTTCCGCCGCTAAGCATAGGGGACGCGTGCACCGGCCTTTTTCGGGCTCTTTTGGTCCATCAGCCGTTCGCATTCGCGGATCAGCATGCGAGCCCGGTCCTGGGCTTCACGCAATTCGGCGATTGTCGCCAGGTTTTCGGGGGAGAGGACGTTTCCTTTTTCATCGACGAGCGTCAAGCGGATCATTCGCGGCTCCTTACGGGGTGATTAAGACTGTGGATAAGTGATCGACGTGGCCGTCCATGTCATAGCCGGTCCTCAACGCTCGACATCCACTTGCGGCGAGCAGCGGTTGGCCTCGGACGACGCATCGACCGAGATCAAAAGCACGTCGAGTTCAACCACTTGGCCCGCCAGCACATGGTTGCCGTCCACCTTGACCGACTTCGGACTGATTTCGACCACTCGCACCCGCCGCTGGCGACCCGACGCGGTCGATAAAGCTTTCAGCCGCTTGCCTACCCGCAAAGTGATTCGCTTGGGGAATTGGGCGCGCGGAATTTCCTTGACGAGTTCTGGCTGGACCTGGCCATACGCTTCAGCCGGCTGGAGCGTGAGCCGCTTATGCTCGCCCGGAACCATGCCGAGCACCCCCGCGCTCAGACCCGGCATCACGCCGCCGCTGCCGGCCGTGAATTCGAGAACTTTAGGTTGCGGCGGCTTGGCGTCGCCTTTGCTGTGCGTACGTACGCGGGAGCATTGCACTCGCACGCGGTCTCCGAGTTTGACGTTTTGCATTTTGAGTTCTCATTTGCGAAGGGTTGTTACGTCGCGGCGGGCTGCGGCTGCTCGTGGTCCGCTACGGAGTTGATCGACGCCGCTCGTAGGAACGGATCGTCGAGTGTGAATTCGACCACCTGGCCGCGGTGCAAATTGTCGAAGCCGTGCAGGCCCGCGACGAGCGCCCTGGAAAAAAACACTTCGCGGCCGGTGTCGTCCCTCAGGATGCCATAGCTGCGATCGTTGTGGCCGGCAGCAAGTCGGGCTCCTGGCAACTGCGGCTGCTGCGGCAAATGAACAAGCTTGATAATTTTTCCCGTGAGCATAGGGACCTCCTGATTTCTTGCTTCCAGCGATTCAAACTGCCCACCGCATGCCAAGACTCCAGTGGAGAGGCAGAGACCAAAGCTCGCGCTGGCCTCAAGTAGCCGGTCACCAGAAAGGTGACGACGGAGCACAAAAAAACCGAGGTGGTGGAACACCCGCAGGTATCCCGCCACATCGGTTTTACTATCCGGCGAGCGAACTCGGCCAAGTTGCTCGTGTTTTTAGCTGTCCGACAGGCTCGATGGCCTGTGTGGTCAGGCGTTGAATCGGGATCGCCGCCTGTCCACCACAATCCTCATTATAGGCCGATTCATCGCGGCGACAAGGGCATCCGCATTCATCAGGCATCAATTGGCGCCCGCACCTCATAGCGCGTCATCTTGCCCACTCCCTGCGGCAAGGCTTTCACCTGGCACGACCGGCGCAGCTCGGCAATCGACGACTCGTACGCCACCCAATCGCCCCCCTTATAGACGAAGGTGTTCTTGTCGGCGTCTTCCATCAGGATGAACGGCTTTCCATAGACGACGCGCTGCGGCAAATCGGCCAGGTCCGGCGCGCGGGCCAAGCCGCGCACCTGAGGAGCCAGGCGCGACGCTTGGCGTTTGTTGGGAGTCGGACGGCGATACTGAGCCATGGGAGTGTGCTCCGGAGACGTGGAAAACAAACTCACGCGAGCGAACTAGTACCGCCGGCCTCCGCCACCACCTCCGCCGTAGCCGCGGCCGCCGCCACCGCTCCGTTCTTCACGCGGGCGGGCTTCGTTGACGGTCAGCGACCGGCCATCCACTTCTTTCTGGTTCAGGCCTGCGATTGCAGCCTGGGCCTGGCCGTTGTCCGACATTTCGACAAAGCCGAAACCCTTGCTGCGGCCGGTGTCGCGGTCCATGACGACCTGGGCGCTTTGCACCCTGCCGAATTCGGCAAAGAGCGATTCCAGGCTTTGGTTGGTGATGTTGTAACTGAGGTTGCCGACGTAGAGTCGCGTTCCCACTTCTGAATTCCTTGCGATACCAAGCCAGACCCGCACAAGCTTCCCGGGCCAATGGAAGGGGATCAGTGTGGTGATCCGCCAAGCAGGAAAGGCGAGACAGGGCGGCGGATCGATGCGAAGAAAGGTTCGCTGCGCTTGCGTCGTCAGACCGACTATTAGGGATTAGAGCAGACCGGACAGGCTCTGGCCAGGGCAGTCAACCATTTCTCGTTATATGGGAATGCGATGTGTCAGCAGGCAATAGAGCACCACGGCGAGGACCACCGTGACGGCCAGCGCACCGCTCCACATCGGCATGGTGACGCCCAGATAGAGCACCGGGCGCGGCTTATACTTCGGCCGCGTTTGTCTTTCGTACATACTTGAACGCTACGTCGACTCCATCTACTCGCGGAAGAATTCCGCACAAACCTTCCATTTGCTCGCAAATCGCCGGCCGACGCGCATCGCAGCCAGCCTCAACCGCCCCAAGCGGCACCCTTGCGCGCGGCGGACAACTTCGAGTGTCGCCTTTCGCTCCGCGAAAGGGCGCGCTTTCGCGGAGCGAAAGGCGACAATGTCGGCGACCAGGCCTCAGAGGTTGTGAATGAATCCCGTAGCGGAACTCGCCAGAGTTCCGAATCCGCGGAAAACCTGAAGTCTGGCGACTTCAGCTACGAAAGATTCACAAGCTCTCAGCCTTGCAAGAGCTGACGCAAATGAAACTGAAACTTGCCGAGCTTGCCGCCGTAGTTGCCGGCGGTGATTGCCACGATGCCTGGGCCGGTTGCTGCACGCAGGGCCGCGGCCATCGCGGCGCCGACGGCGACTTCGCTGACGCCATCGACGACGATCTCATAGGCACAATTCACGCTCTCGTGCAACTTGCTCGCCACGCGGCCGCGGAGCGTGGGGCAATACGGATCGGAAGTCGATGCCTTCAGCCCCTTGTAGCGCGAGCCGACCTTGCTGCCGCTGCGGGCGACGCCGCCGGGAAACGGCGTAATCACACCCTCCAGCCGCCAGATCGCCTCGGTCGCCCGCCGCACCGACGCCAGGCCGGCCGCCTGATCGACCGACTGCACGATCAAGTTCCCACCCGCTACGCCGCGCTCGACGCCCAGCACGTCATCGACCAGAAACTCGCCATCCATCACCGGGATTCGCCAATAGCGGCGGCCGGCGACCTGCTTGCTCTTCTGATAGCCGTCGCCAAAAAAGCGGATCGTTTTGCCCAGCGGAATCTTTGTCTCGGCTCCCACCAGGCCGTTATAGACGGCTGTCGTCGGGCAGGTCATCAGACACTGGCCGACGCGGTTGGGCACGCTCTTGGCCAGGGCGTCGGTAGAAAAACCAAACGCGAGCACGCTCGCCCCGACGCGGCCGTCCGGTGTCTCGCTCGCGGCCATGCGCCTCTCGACGCCCGTTTCCGCGTCGCAGGCAATGACCGACGAGCTATACCCGGTGAACTCGCGCAAGGCAGCGTCGAGCCAATACTCGTCCGCCGCCGTGACGACGAGCCGTACATAGCGCATGCCGAAAGCTTCGGCGAATGTGTCGTCGATGTGGGTGCCGTTGAGTTCCACAGAGGTGCAAGGTTAGTCACAAGCGGCATTGGGGGCCAGACGGGACTTCTCCTTGTCGTCATCTTCTTCGTTATCGTCCTCGTCCTCGTCCTCGTTCTCGGTTGGCTTGATGGTCGAGCATTCGAGGACGAGGACGAGCACGAGTACGAGCACGAGGCAACAGTCGCAACCATCTCACCCTACCCACCCCCATCGTCCCCCCGTAAACTCTAGGGTTTGCTATTTCCTTGCGGTCCGACGAGGCGTGTCATGACGACCGATGCGTATCAGCCGTGCCCCAGCGGCATCGATAAGAAGATCAAGTTTTGTTGCGGCCCCGAGGTGCTCGGCGATCTGGGCAAGATCGAAGACGCCCTCTCGGGCGAGCAGCGGCTGGGGGCGCTGGATCTGTGCAACAAGCTCCTGGCCGCCAGGCGCGACCGCCCCTGCATCCACATGTATAAGGCGATGGTCCAACTCGGCATGCGCGAGCTTCAAGCAGCCCGGCAGACGGTCGATGAGATGCTACAGATCAGCCCCGGCAATCCGGCCGGACTGGCCTTGGCAGCGATGATCGACTGCCAGGAGGACCGGGTTGAGGACGGCGTCGAGAAGCTCCAGCAGGCCCTTGAAGCTCAGGAGGGGAAGCTCGTCAACACGGTCTATGAAGCGATCGGCGTCGTCGGCCGTGCTCTGGCCGCGGCAGGCGAATCGGTCGCGGCCCAGGCTCACCTTTTCATGCAAGTCGGCGCGTCGCGCGGTCAAGACCAAGGGGCGATGATCGCCCTGCTCGACCTCGAAGGGAGCGGCGAGATTCCGCTGGCCGTGCAAGGAACGCTGTCGCTCTCGCCGCCCGACGCCAACACGCCGCTTTCGGCCGCCGATGTGGCCGAATTCAACGCGGCCCTGCGACTGGCCGAAACGGCCGCCTGGGCCGCCGCGGCCCGCAAATTCGAGGAACTCGCCAAAAAGACGCCGAATGAGCCCGCGCTGTGGAAAAACATTGGCGTCCTGCGGGCCAGGCTGCTCAATAACGGCGTAGCGATCGACGCCTTCAAGCGCTACGCCTCGTTCGCCTCGGTTCCGCGCGACCTGGCCGTCGAGGCCATGGCTCTGGCCAACTATCTCAGCGAGCCAAGCGAAGTCGATTTCGTCAACGAAGTGACGGCGATCTACACGGTGACCGATTCGTCGGCCCTCAAGGAGCAGTTCCTGTCGAGCAAGCGGGTCGAGAATCTGCCGATCGATCCGGCGCTATTCCAGGAGACGAACGAGCCGCCGCCGATGGCTGCGTTCCTCGTGCTCGATCGCGAGGTGCCCGCGAGCGCGGCCAACCTGTCGCGCGACAACGTACCCAAAGTCATGGGCGAAGTGCTGCTCTTCGGCAAGCAGACCGACCGCGACGCCCGGCTCGAATTCGTCACGATCAAGACCGGCGATTACGACGCCCGCGTCAAAGCGCTCCAGGAAGTGGTTGGCAAATTCCTGGGGGCCAGGCAAAGCGAAGAAGTCACGGGCAAGATGGCGGCCGTTGCCGCAGCCCTGTCGATCAATTGGCGGTTCCCGGACGAGACGCCGCTCGAAGTGCGCAAGCGGATGGTCCAGGAACATCGCACGCAGGTGCTCTTGAGCATTTGGCCGAATATCCCCATGGGCTATCTGGGCGGCAAAACGCCCCGCGTCGCCGTCGCGGACCCCGCGGGACAAACCACGGTCGCGGCGATCATCCTGACGATGGACCTCGCCGAGCCGGACGAGAATTCCGACTTCAACAAACTCCGCCGCTCGCTGGGCATCGCGACGCTTGAGCCGATCGATCCCGAGGGACTGCGGCCCGCCACCCTGACCCCCGCCCAACAGACGCGGCTGATCGTCGGCAAGCTGACCGACGAAGACCTTGTCGCCCTGTACCGCCGGGCCACGATGCTCGGGGCCCCGCGGCTGATCAAAAAGCTTGCCAAGGAAATTGTCGGCCGGGAGTCGCTCGACAACCGCCCCGAAATCAGCAAGGCCGAGACTTACGAAATCTTGTCGCGGCTTACGGCTGATCCCGACGAGGCGCTGGCCAACGTGCTCAAGGCCCAGGAGGCGGCCAAGGCGAGGGGCCAGTCGCCGGCACGGTACCTGCTCGTCGAGTTCACCCATCGCCTCCGCCGCCGCGAAGAGGCCGAGGCCCAGCGCATTCTCAAGACCATTACCAGCAAGCACTGGCGCGAGCCGGGAATCGCTCAGGCGGTCTATTCGCTCCTGCATCAGCTTGGCCTGATCGAGGTCGATCCGGCGACCGGACGGCCGATGATGATGGGGGGCGTGCCCGCGGGCGCGATGCCTGGCGCGGCAATGCCCGTGCCCGGCGCGGTCCCGGCGCCCGCTTCACCCAGCGGCCTTTGGACGCCCGACCAAGGGGCTCCCCCCGCGCCGGCCGCCGGCCCGGGCAAGTCGAAACTCTGGGTGCCGGGAATGGACTAGGAATTTAGGATTTAGGATTTCAGATTTCAGATTTGAGGATCCCTTTCGAAGCGTGATAATGGCCCGAGAGCGGATTAGGATGTAGTTACTCCTCAGGTTCGTTCGGAAATCCGAAATCTGAAATCCGAAATCTGAAATCTGCCATGCCTTCTCCGCCCGACGACCGCACCTTCATGCTCCGCGCGCTGGAGCTGGCCCGCCTCGGCCAAGGGCTGGTCGAGCCCAACCCCATGGTCGGCTGCGTGGTCGTCAAGGGGGGGCAGATTGTCGGCGAGGGGTGGCACCAGCGATTCGGCGGTCCGCATGCCGAAGCCGAAGTGCTGGCCGCGGTGGGCGAGCGGGCCCGCGGCGCGACGATGTACGTCACGCTCGAGCCCTGTTGCCATCACGGCAAAACGCCCCCCTGCACGGCCGCGGTCATTGCCGCGGGCCTGGCCCGCGTCGTGGTCGCGCAGCGCGATCCCTATCCCGAAGTCGCCGGCAACGGGCTCAAGCAGCTCGCCGCCGCGGGGATCGACGTCGAATTGGGCCTGTGCGAGGACCAGGCGGCGGACCTCTGCGGGCCCTATTTGAAGCTGGTCACGACCGGCCGGCCGTGGGTGATCGCCAAATGGGCCATGACGCTCGACGGCAAGATCGCCACTCGCGGCGGGTATAGCCACTGGATCACGAGCGAAGCTGCCCGCCAGGTGGGGCATTATCTCCGCGGCCGCGTCGATGCGATTCTCGTGGGCCGCGGCACGGCGCAGCTCGACGACCCGCTGCTCACCGCCCGCATCGAGGATGGCCAGCCGCCGCGCAAGGCGATCCGGATTGTGCTCGATTCGCAGGCCCGCCTGGCCAGCTTCAGCCAGCTCGTGAGCACCGCCCGCCAGCACGCGACGATCGTGGCCGCCGGTCCCGATGCCGACGAAAAGGACCTTCGCCGCCTGGCCGACGCGGGCGTCGAAGTGCTCCCGTTCGCGGCCGCCACCCATCAAGAGCGGTTCGAGCAATTGCTCAAGGAGCTAGGCCGGCGAAAAATCACGAACCTGCTGGTGGAAGGGGGCTCGCACCTTCTGGGGACGCTGGTCGATACGCGCCAGATCGACGAGGTGCACGTCTTCATCGCTCCGAAGCTGTTTGGCGGCGAGCGGGCCCTGCCAGCCATCGGCGGCACGGGGGTGGAGCAGGTGGCGGAAGGGCTCGCGCTATCCGGGATGCAAGCCCACAATGTGGGCGGCGACCTCTATCTCACCGGCCGCGTGCGACGATGACACCTGCCGCCCGCGTACGTCGCGCCGGGTGGTAGATGTTCGCATTCGGGCGTTTGCCATCAGGCGACCGTCGAATCGTCAGCCTATTTTTCGTCCTGGGACTTCGCCCGAGAATAAGCGCTAAACGGCTGATTATTGAAGTCGCCGCCGACAAATAGCAAGTCGTTCTTCCTGTCCTTGGCTGGCGCGAGCATGACATTGAAGCTCTCGCTGTCGCCAAACGGATCACCCCCGCGCTCGCGGAAGTAGAACACGTGGGGATTCCCCTGAAACGCCGCCAGGATGAAGGGGTACTTAGCGCCTCTGATTTCTAGGTACCCGGCCATACGAACTTCGATCGTGATTCCTTCCTTTTTCGCCGCTTCGATGAACCTGGCCGGCACTTTCTTCTTGACCTCCGGGTCAGCGACAAACACGAGCGTGGTGTCCAGAGCCGTCGCCTTTCCCGTAAGCCGTTCGGTCAGTGCCGGCTCAAGCTTCCACGATCCTGCAAGCCGACTGGCGACGACGTTCTGCTCCTGCGTGCGAATGTCATCGTTCCGAGCCACTGGGGCAACTGCGGCAGCGTCACTCCGTTGAATCGCTATCCTTTCCGCAACGGTAAGCGTCGGTTTGCGTACCGGTTGCCTTTCGACGGTCACGGTTGGAACTCCGGTGATAGTACGTTCGACAATCTCATAGCGCCAATCGGAGTTGGCATGCCTGCCCTTTCTTAATGGGGAATACTCCAGTCTGATTGCCTCCGCTGTTGGGCTTCGTGGATAGTTGAATGACACATGCCCATCAAATCGCCAGGTCATGCCGGGGTGCTGCCCTACGATTTCATTCAACAACTCAATTGCCGAACTGCGTGCGAGTTCCAGCCCAATATCCGGCAGATTATTGTCTCCACGAATTATGCCTGGAGCAAACGCTGTCACACTTTGATTGCGAGCAATCCGGGCGAGCACCTCCTGCGGATTGCCTCTGTCTTTGACCGGTCTCACATGAAAGTTGAGGCGGCTGCCGTTGCGCGGTTTGAGAATGCACAATTTGAGTCGCGCGTCATGTTGCCACGTGTATCGGCCATCAGCCTTGCAAACCTCATCGAGAATCTGCCGAACCGACGCTCCCGTCAGATCGAGCGAGATTGCGTTATCAGTCGCAAAGGCCGATACGCCTTTGGCGTCGATATAGCTATCCGTTGCTCCCGCAGCGTGTTCATGGCACACATGAATGCCAAGTCGGTTAAGACTGAACACCACGAGAGACACTGGCGCTTGAGAGACAACGACGCGGTCGACGCGCCGGTCGAGTGAGTTCCTCCTGATGCGTTCAGCGGCGACGCGTGCCTTGGCAATGTCTGCAGGCTTTTGGAGGCTGCTAGGCACTGCCCGTGCTCTGGCTTCCATCGGTTCTATTCGGATTGCGGCTGACTCGTTCGACTCGCCAGTCGCGTGACAGAAACAGAGAATTGAGCACACAAGCCAACGCAAGATTGCCATCGCCGAAGTCTCCGCGAGAGCTTCTAAATTATTCCGCGAACACTTGAATGTCTGCCGAATAGGTTCCGTCGGGCGTTACGAAATAGATCCAGGGATTCTGTTGTCCGCTACTTCCCAATGGGCCAACGACCACGTGGTTGACATTCGAGAGTGTCGTTACGACGTAAAACGGGGTGTACATGCCGGCCTTGCCGTTTGCGGCAGGGACCGTCACAGTGACGGACTGAAGTGGATCATCAAAGACAGGGTCATCATCGTAAATAGTGAGTGTGAACGTCTTGAATCCAGTGGCAATGTCTGTAGTGGATAACATCACGGTGCCAGTCAGACGTAGGTCAATTGTACCGCCAAGCGGGATCTGGTCAGGACCCTCAAGCTTAACAAGATGCGCTGCTGAACCCGATGCAGAGTGGGGCTGGGGAAAGGACACGGCTTACGCATCGATTTCGGAGTCTGCTAGCTGCACAATTTCCGCTGATTTTTCGACAAACTGCGATGCACGCCG
>JAKEHX010000188.1 GCA_022614795.1 Planctomycetaceae bacterium
AAGGAAGCCAGCCTGCGCAATGCCACAACGGGCGAGGTCCTGGCGACGTTCCCGTTGGGATCGTTGCCCAGCCAGCCGTTCGCCCGCGATGGGAAGACGATCGTGGTGGGGGCGGAACGTTGGGACGAGGTCGATGGCCAGTGGCGCAAGCAGCCTGTCAGCAAGCAGGCGCTCTACGGCCGCGAGCGAGTCATCCTGCCCGACGGGAAGATGCTTGCGATTGGCCTGGAGTTCGAAGGCGCCTGGATCTGGGATGGGACAACCAGACGATCCTTGGGTAAACGGCTGAACGACACTAACTCGCCCGCAGCGATCAGTCCCGACGGGCGATGTGCGGTGACTTGTCCCAGGCGAGACACGGCCCAGCTCTGGGACTTTGCGACGCGCCGTGCGATTGGAGAGCCCGTCGTTCACCCGGGCGCCATTCGCGCGATCGCCTTCAGCCCCGACAGCAAGCTGGTCGCGATCGGCTCCTCAGATTTGAGAGACGAACGGCCCATCGGCCGGGCGACCCTGCACGACACGGCAGACGGCAAGGTCGTCGGTTCGCCCATGATGCACTCCGATGAAGTGAGCGGCGTCAAACGCATACAATTTAGCGCTGATGGCCAGCGCCTCGTGACCGTGTCGAATTACGGCTCTATTCGACTGTGGGGAAGGGACGCGCGCCCTCTGGGGGAGCCAATTGTTCATCAGGGCTCCGTGGAAAGCGCCGGCCTCAGCCGCGATGGGCAACTGGTCGCGACGATCAACGCCAACGGCGAGGGCCAGGTCTGGAATGCGATGACGTGCAAGGCCATTGGTCAGCCGCTCCTCAAATGCGATTCGCTGGCGCTCTCACCGACAGGAGCGGCTGTGCTCACGGGTGACCGTATGTGGCGCGCTCCTCGCGGCTCATCGCTCGGCCCGCCGCTCGTGCACGGCGACATGGATCCGCGCATTCTGTGGCTGTCGTTCAGCCCCGACGGCCGCAAGCTGGCATCGGTGGGCTGGATCAGCGCGGATGGCGCGTGCTTGCTCACGGCCCATATCTACGGCAAGGAGGTCCAAGTCTGGAATGGCCGCTCCGGCCAAAGAATCGGCCCGCCGATCCGGCCCGAGGGGGGCCTGTCGGCTGTCGCCTTGAGCTCGGACGGGCAGATGGTGGCCACGGCCGGCAGCAAGATCCGTCTCTGGAGCGCCAAGACCGGCGAGCAGATGCCGGGCACGATGGACAACGAGGAAGCTATCGACCATCTCACCTTCAGTCCCAATGGCAAGTGGCTGCTCGCCGTGGATCGCGACCGGACGGCACGACTCTGGGAGGTGCAAACCGCCCAGCCGGTCGGTCCGCCGCTGTTCCACATGGCGCGCGTCCACCAGGCCGTATTTCTCGGCGATGGGCCGCTATTGGTGGCCGGCACCGGCGATGGGGCCCAGATATGGGACGCCGCCACAAGCACGCCGATCGGGCCGGCGCTGAAGCCCGCCCTGGCCGTCGCGGCGAGTCCGGACGGCCGCACCGTTGCCGCGTCCGCGGGCCGCGAGTTTCGCTTGTGGCAGGTCCCGCAGCCGGTTGCTGACGAGCCCCAGCGGATTCGTCTGGCAATCGAGATCGACAGCGGGCTCTCCCTCGATGACAGCGGCGACGTGAAAGTCCTCGATATCGATGCCTGGAACCTTCGCCGACAACAGCTAATGGCGGAAGGTGGCTCTCCGTTTTCGCAGTCGCCTTGATCAACTCCGCGTCCACTGCGTGGCGATTCTGCCGCCCTTCTAGGCAGAGCCGGGCAAGCGAAGATAACCGGCTGAGACGACACTCCGCGCCAGCCGAGCCACTTCCATGCCACAGACGCCCGACGTTTCCATGCCCAACAAAGTCTCGTACACATGCCCGCGTTGCCGCAAACAAGTGCATGCGCCTACGCTGGTCCCACCGCCTGCGAATAAAGACCAAACACCAACGCTCAGCGGCATGCTCATGGGACTCGTGGACGCCATGCTGCCCAAGCCGGCTCTTGACGCGGGAAAGCAAACGATTGGCTGCCCGCATTGTAAGGCCCAATTTCCCTGCAAAGAGGTCGAGAACCTGCAAGGCGAGTTGCTCTTGGCCTGTCCGCACTGCCGCCACATGAGCCTATCGCCGCCCCTGGAGCGCACGGCGATCGTCACGTGCGACAAGTGCCGGCGCGGCTTCACCGCGGTGATCGCCGCCGAGTCGAAGGGGAGCTGGTCCGGACCCGGGCCGGTGGAGGACGATCCCGGGCGCAGGATGGAGCAACATTGTGCGCAAGCTATCAGTGCGTGCAGACCACGCACCTTGGCCGGAGGCGTCGGCGCCCTTGGCGCTGTCGCCCTCGGGTGGTCGGTGATGTCACGGAGAAAGTAGCCCAGCGGCCTGGAACAGGAAGCGCAAACCCCCACCGCATTCAGCTTCAACCTCACAAGAGGAACGCATTGATGGACGCAACCAGAACGCAAATGTCGCTGGGCAGTGCGGGGCTTGTACTCTCCTGCCTTTCGGTACTCTCGCTGATCTTCCTCCTCCCACGGTCGGACAACTTGGCAGTGTGGTTCATTGCCACTTCCGCCACATTCGCCGGCTGGGTGGGACTTGTCTTCTGCATCGTGGGCCTGTTCAGCAAGGTCGGCCGCGTGCCGGCATTGGCCGGGCTCGTCGTCTTTGGCTTGATTGTCGCAATCCGCTTCGCTGTCGTTGTGCTGTAACGGATCTCTCGAGCATCAGGAGCATCAACCGCCATGACCCAACCCGCAGAAAAAGACCCGCCCTTGCTCGACGCCTTCCTGGGCTGGTGCATAGCCGCGGGCGTGCTCGTCGGGCTTGTTGGGTTCTTCCTTGGCTGGACGGGCGCCCTTGAGATGGGCGGTGCAGTCCAGCTTGGGTTTTTCCTCGGCGTGGGCGTGTTCGCCGCCGCCTGCACGTTTGCCCCAACCCGCTGCCAGCAGCCGCCGATGTCGAGCCATCGAAGGCTCCAGAATCGATTCAAGACAGGTTGAACACGCTTCTGGCGGAGATCGCCCGCGCCGCCGAAAACGTCGTAGATTCGGGAGATCCGGCGCTGGGCGGGAAGCTCTATGGACCCGCGCGGCAAGCGGGCGTGGCCCGACTCCTGGAGATGGTCAGGAATCAAATCGAAGCCGAGCAGGGCGAGAATCAAGTCGCCGCGGCTGATCAGCCGCGGAAAGGACTTCAGCGACCTCGTATTGCCCCGGGGCGAGAAACGCTTCAATGCGGCCGCGGCTGATCAGCCGCGGAAAGAAAGCAGGGAGGGCCCTTGCCGCCGGAGCCGTTACCGGCTTCAATGCGGCCGCGGCTGATCAGCCGCGGAAAGCGCGCGGCCCAACGCGGTCGTGTTCGTGGACGAAATCGCTTCAATGCGGCCGCGGCTGATCAGCCGCGGAAAGCGTCATAAGCGGCCAGGGCGTCGTGCAGCCGCATGTCGCTTCAATGCGGCCGCGGCGGATCAGCCGCGGAAAGCCCTACTCCGGCAGCGGCAGCGAGGGCTCCGGATCGGCTTCAATGCGGCCGCGGCTGATCAGCCGCGGAAAGAGCAATCGGCTGAC
>JAKEHX010000189.1 GCA_022614795.1 Planctomycetaceae bacterium
CGGTCGTCGATCACACAGGCCCGCAGGAACTCGGCAGCCGGGCGGGTGATGGACCCGCGTTCGATGAGGTCATCGACGGTAAATTGCCGCGGGCCGAATTTGCGGATCGTCAGGCACGGGCCGCGCACGGCCAGCGGCGGGATGACCGCGTTGACGCGCGAGCCGTCGGGCAGGCGGGCATCGACCAGCGGCTGGCTTTTGTCGATGCGGCGGCCGACTTGGGCCACGATCCGCTCGATGATCGCCTCGGTCACTTCCGACGAGAGGAACCGCCGGCCGGACAGCTCGATCATCCCTTCGCGCTCGAAGTAAATCTGCTCGGCCGAGACGACCATGATTTCACTGACGTTGGGGGCCCGCAGCAAATCTTGCAACGGCCCAAAGCCGAAGACCGTGTCCTTCAGGTCCTTCTTGAGCGTGCGGAGGATCAGGTACTTGCGCAGCTCGGCGTGCAGATGCGGGCGGATGATCGGGAAGACGTCGCCGAATTTCTTCTCGACCAGGCCGATCCGCCGGTCGGCGTCGCGCTCCAGACCCAGCTCCAGCCGCGTGCGGAGGTGATGCAACAGGCTGTGCAGTTCGGTCTCGCGTTCGGGAACGAGCGTGGCCGGGACGTCGAATTCGTTGCTGGTGAGCGCGGCCAGGTCGGGCGGGGCCTGCCAGTCGGCTTCCATGACGAGTTGATGCACGAGCAGATCGCGCAGGGCGACCCCCGCGATTTCGGCCAAAAGCCCTTCGTTCCGCTCGTGAAACAGTCCCAGCTCGCGGGCAATGTCTTCGATGTGGTTTTCCAGCAGCAAAACGCGGGCGCGGAGCGTCGTCCGGTCGTCTTCGATATCCACGAGGTCCAGGCGGGCCAGGAGCTGCTTGTGGATTTCCAGCTCCAGGGCGGCGAGCTGGGCGCGGATGTGCGTTTCGATCTCGGCCCGGGTGAGGGTCGGTGTCGCTTCCTGCTCGAAGGTGAGCGTGAAGGGCCAGATGCGGACCCGCTCGCCGGGCGAAAACTCCAGCCGCTGGCCACCGAGCACTTCGGTCGCCCCAACGAGGCAGCTGTTGAGGCCGAGGTTTTCGAGCTCGATGCCCCCCGGCCGCAGGCGGAGCACGGCGTGCTGCCGCGAGACGAGCGGGCTGGCGAGCACGACGTCGCAGGCGGCGTCGCGGCCGACCGTGATCTCCGGCCCATCGACCTCGACCACCTGGCGGCGGCTATCGTGCAACTTGTTGAACCAGATTTTCATCGTCACGTAGCCGAATTCGCAACATGTAGCGGAAGTCGCCAGACTTCCGGAGCTGGACCGCAAGACCCGGAACTCTGGCGAGTTCCGCTACCGCCTATGGCGACGCACCGCTCGGTCGCGCGTGGAGCACCACTCCTACCTGCCGGAAGCCATTGGCTTGCAAGAGCTTCCACAGCTTCGCGGCCTTGGGGTCGAGCTGCCCCGCCGTGACCTCGGCGCTGATCGTCATGACATTCTCTTGCATCTGCGGCAGGCCGCTGGCTTTGAGCACTTCCGCGCTGCCCAGCCGGTTGCCCAGCGACAGCACTTTGAACGGACCAATCAGCTCGGCATTTCCCGGGGCCGACGGCATAGCGGGCAGGCCGCCGTTCTCGTCGCCGCTCCCGTCGGTATCGGGGGGAGCAGCCGGGGTCGGCACTCCGCCCACCATGAACGAGACCAGGTCGCCCGCGCTCACGAGCGACGGGATGAAAGTCCGCGTATCGACCGGAATGAAGATCGCCACCTCCTTGTCCTTGTTCAGGGTCAGTGTTGCGGGCGGCGTCTTCAGGTCCTGCCGCAGGATGATTTCCCCCTCGCGATGCAAGCGCACAGCCGCCATGCCGATCACCGTTCCCCGGTCATCGTATTTGATGGCTTCGTCGGCCAGGTTCTCGCCGACGTTGTTCTTGGGAATCGCGAGCGGGGCTAGCTTGTCCTCGGTGAAGCGTTCGCCTGGCCGGATCGTGGCCCCCGACGCCACGCACAGGAACTCGATTTTCTCGAGCTGCTGGGCCTTAGTGTCGAGATAAATCCAGTTGAGCAACGCGCCGGCCAGGGCCAGGCCGGCGGCGATGGGAAGGGCGATTTTGCCGTGCATGGAACTACTTTCGGCGGACTTGCCGTTCATGGAAAAGGTAGTCCACACTCCGTGTGGGACAGAGGTTGTTTCGATTGTCAATTCTTAAGGATTTGGTCGATTTCAAACCTGGCCCACACGAAGTGCGGGCCTACTTCGCCGCGGGACAGAACGTGTAGCAGGTCCAGGTCGCCGGCTCCGCCTCCAAGGCGAAGCTCCAGGCGGCGATCCGCGGCTCATCGCGACTTACCGCCACGACCATCGTCACGTCGCCGGGGGGCACGTACAGGTCCAACTCTTTAGTCTGCTCGACCGGAGCGAGCTTTACCAGCGTTTCGAGAAATCGCTGCTCGCCCGGGCCGGCGGGCTGCATGACCGTCGCGGCAGGCGAACTCTCGCACCGCTGGCGCATCGCCGCAATCGCCGCATCCTTGTCGCCGATCACCCGCTCGATCGACATCGGCCCGCGAGTCGTCCACAGCCGCAGCTCCTCGGACGTTTCCGGCGGAAGCGGCTGATCGCTGGCCGCGGCGAGCCGGGCGGGCGGCGATTCATACCACCAAATCAGCACCTGGCGTCCGACGGCCAGGCCCGCAACCAGCACGAGGGCCGTGGCCAAGAGATTCGCCGTCCAGCCGGCGATTCGCCGGGCCAGGCGGCCGAATCCGCCTGGGGCAGGACCGCTTGCCGCGTGAGCATCGGAAGGTGAGGAGGACGAAGCCATCTGGAAGTAGCGGAACTCGCCAGAGTTCCGGTGTCAGTGCGGTTCGGGGAGCCGGAAGTCTGGCGACATCCGCTACATCGCTGGCAACTTCAGCTACAGGGTGTCCAAGTAAGAAAGAAAGGCTTCGAGTATTCGTATTCGGCGCTGGAGCTCCGCGATCTGCTGCGGCGGGCCGGGGGGCATCGAGTTTTGCAAAACGGCCAATTGCTCCTCGTACATCCGCTTGAAGAACCGGGCCAGATCGGCGGGCACTCCGTGCGGCGGCATCTGCATGCCCGGCGGCGTGTGGCAATCGACCCGCAGCAGATGGCCGCGCATGTGCGCCTGGCGTACCGCGTCGGTTTCCAGCTCGCAAAAGCCCGGAAAGGACGGATGAAAGTCGTGGTACGTGTAGTACCAGGCGTAGATTTCCTGGTCCCGATCGAGCACCGCCAGCGCCGGCTGAAGCGGCGAACCGACGATCGTCTGCACCGTCTGCTGATAGCGCATCTCGAGGCCCCGCAGCTGCGCCGGATCGGGAATGTCGGGATAAAGGTGCGGAATGCGGCGGCTGGTGTTGCTCCCCAGCCGCATCTGATGGTATTGCCACTTCCCGTCGAGGATCGGGTGCGCGAGGTCGAGCGAATACCGCCCCAGCCGGGCCAGCGCCGGGGGCGTGCGCGTCGTCTGGGCTTCGCCGATCCGTAGCTCCTGCGTCGGATCGAAGAGCTGCGTGTTGACTTGCAGGTTGTTGGGCAGCGGGCCGCGGATCACGGGATGCTGGAATGCCTGGTGATCGAGCGCGGCGACGGCACCGCCCTGCCGCCAGCGCCGCGTGGCGGGAGCCGCCCATTCCCGCGGCGTCGGCACTCCCGTTCCCCAGCGCGGATTGCGGGTGCTCCAGACAGCGTCGCGAGCCGTCAACTGGCCGCGGACCTTCCAGCAGGCAACGACGCCGAAGATCACCGTCAGGCCCACGACAAAGAGCAAGATCGGGATGGCCAGGACCATTTCCAGCGGCGCGAGGCCGCGGCGGCGAGCGATCCGCGCAGTTCGCCGTAGCGGAACTCGCCAGAGTTCCGGAGTCCGTGCGGTTTGGGGAACCGGAAGTCTGGCGACTTCCGCTACAGCGTCATCGCCGCGATGCATGCTCATGACGATACCTCGCGGCTAGTGGGTGGTGAGGCGGCGCAAATCGGCGGCGTCGCCGGAACTCAAGCTGGGAAGGGTGAAACTCGTGCCGGCCGTGTAAGGCTGGGCGGCGAGAATCTCGGCGAGCGTGGGCGACGTGGCCGGCACCAGTTGGAACGACCAGTTCTGATTCCACAGGTCCCAATGCGTCGGCACGCCCTGGCGAACGGGGTGGCGGATCCCCATCGGGTCGATCGTGTACCAGACGATCCGCCGGTGCGGGATGAAGAGCATTCCCTGGGCAAACGCCTGATTGTCGCTTTCCAGGGAATTGGTGAAGAACCGCGGCGCCGCCGGAATGACCTTGCGGCGATAGGCGACTCCGACGAATTGATAATCGTCCAGGTAGGGGGACTCCGCGTACGGCGCGGTCGATGGATTGCGAATCACGTGCGGAAAGTTGCGGACCGAGTTTTCCTCGATCACGCGCTCGAGCTGGCCACACGTGAACCCCCGCCACAGCCGCCCGAACTGCGACATCTTCGCGTGCTGGTCGAACGGCTGCATCATCACGTTGTTCCAGAGCCGCAGGTAGTGGCGGGCGAGGGCGTCGCGCTGCGAAATGGCCCGGCTGCGGGCCTGCACCGCTTCGGGATCGGTGTCGCTGGCCGGGTCGACCGCGGGGAGCGTGCCGCGCATCTGCTCGCCGCCGCCGCCGACCGGATCGACCATCATCCGCCACAGCACGCCAACGACGGGCCCACGCGGCTGGTCGCGCTGCGAGGGATTGCCGGTGTGCCGCCGGCCAACTTCATAGGCCGCTGTCTGCGCGATCGTGGGCGTGGCTTGAACCACCTGCCGCTGGAAATCAGGAATCGCCTCGGTGATCAGGATTTCTTCGACAACTGGCAGGATGAGTTCGCTCGCCGCGGCCATCCAATCGCCGTAAGCCGTGACCATGTTCTGTTCGAGGGGCGTCTTCTGTGGAATCGCACGGCCGAGAATCTCGAATTTCTCGAAGCCCGACTGCTCCAGGACCGGGCCGATGTTGTTCCAAGCGGCCAGGATCTCGGGCACCAGCGGCTCGGCATGGCGGTCGCGCCCCTCGCGCAGGAAGGCGGTCATCGCCATCACTTCGCAGAGCAGGTGGTTCGAATAGGCCAGCGAGTTCATGCCGCGGGCCAGGACGATGCCGCTGGAATAGGTCGAAGCATCTGCCGCATTTTGCAGCTTGACCTTGCTGTCGATCTGCCGGCCGGTGTTGATCACCATGCCTAGCAACATCGTCAATAGCAGCAGGGCGAAGACAGTGGCGAAGCTGATTGAGCCGCGCTCGTCCGCCTGAAGGCGGACGAAGTTCCAAGTTCCAAGTTTCAAGTTCCAGGTTGGAGAACTTGAAACTTGAAACTTGGGACTTGAAACCCGATTGGCCTCGCTAGTTGGATGGCGTTTGGACATACGGTCGAACGGACTTCTCCCCCTCCGGCACGACAGTCGCCGTGGCCGAAAGCGGGATGTAATAGACGCTGTTTTGCTCGAGGATTTGCGGGCTGATCCGATCGGCAACGACGCTCTCACTGGCTCGCCGGGCCAGCAGCCGGCCGGGGCCGGGCAGCAAGGCGAATTGGTGCGTGACCGTGATTCGCACCTGATCGCGCCAGCCGATCTCGTAGGGCGTGAACTCCGTTTCGAGCATGAATGGCGGGAACTGGATCAGCGGCGGCTCGGCATCGACTTCGATTTCGTCGGGATGAAATACGCGGATGTCGATCGTCGTGGCCGCGTTGGCATAGCCCCACTTGTTGTTGAGCCGGTCCGGAATGCGCGCGTTTGCCATCGCGCCGGGGGCCAGTTTGCCATAAATCGATTGCAGCGAACCACTGGTCGAATCGCCGGCGCTGATGCCCACGCTCCGCGAGGGCGCGATCGGCACGCAGGCCAATGCCGCGGCCCTGCGGATTTGCTCCTGCTTGGGTGCGCTTGCGTCGTGGAGAATGCGGTATTCGATGCCGCCGAAATAAACGCCCTCAAGCATTCTTAGGCCAATCCGGTTTTCGCCCTGCGAGTCCAACGGCTCCATTCGCGCGGGGATCCAGACGCTGGCTGAGCGGGCGGCGGCGTAGGCGGCATAGTGGACCGTCATCAGGCCGATCATGAGCTGCGAAATCTGCACCGCCAGCAGCATCAGCATGATGAAGATCGGCGCGGTCAGGACGAAGCTGACGCTTTGCACGCCGCCTACTTGATTTCGGTGCAGGCGGCAAAGGAGTGCAAGCGGGTCCAAGGTCCAAGGTCCAAAGTCCAAAGTTGAAGCGTGGGTCGTATGACCTTGGACTTTGGACTTTGGACATTGGACCCCGCGGGTACGATCTAGGTGTGCCTGAGCTCGTAACATGCGGGCCAGCGTCGCAAGGGCTCCAACGACCAGCAGCAGGGCCGCCGCCCAGGGCCAGAGGTCGACAAGCGCGCTTCGGAGCATCGGCAGCATCCATTACATAGGCCAAGGCATTTGCACAAACGGCACTCGCACAAACGCGGCAATCAGGGCCGCGGCCACGCACGGGCCGAGGAAGATCGGCAGCTTGAGCGTCTCTTGTTCTTCCCGCGGTCCGCGGAACAGCGTCCCCAGCGATAGCAGGCCCACGGCCAGTTGCAGGCCGCGGCTGAGCAGCTTGAGCACACCGAATTTCCAGACCAGCACGACCAGGCCCACGCAGCCGCCGATGATGAACGCCCAGAGCAACACTTCGAGACCTTTCTCCAGACCGGCCATCGCACCGACCATGGCGAGCAGCTTGACGTCCCCGCCGCCGATCGGAAATACGACGAAGCACACCACCATCAAGAGGCCGCACACCAAAAAACCCGCGATCGCGTCGCTCATCGCCAACCAGCCGATCCACGGCCGCCAGGCAGCGGCCGACTCGGGCGCGGCCGCTTCCCAGCACCAGCCGAGGGCGGCCAGCGCGATGCCGGCGAGCATGCCGGGATAGGTCGTCCAGTTGTAGATCCGGTGGCGCGCGGCGTCTGTGATCGCTGCCGTGACGACGAGCGCCGCCAGAAGCACGAAGGCAATCACGGCTGTTGGGCGGCTCCGGAACCGGCTTCCAAATCGGTCATCCCCTGGTCGAAGAACCCCTTCACCCGCGGCCAGCCGATCCGGATCAGGAAGATCAGAATCGGCAGGGCAATGGCGGCGATGATCAGGATCGTTTCGATCGACACGCCCCCCCGCTCGTCCCGGTGAATCCGGGCCAAGAGCCGCCCGAGTGGAAAATCGATCTTTTTCACGGCACACCTCACAATTCGTTGCCGATGCTGCCAGCATCGGAATCCGACGCTGGCGACGTGGCCGATGCTGCCAGCATCGGAATCCGACGCTGGCAGCGTCGGCAACCTATCTACATAAACGGCCAGGCAATCACTACCGTACTCATATCGTACACCACATGGATTGCCCGTGGGCCAAACCACCAGACAATTGCCGCCAGGGGGAACAGGACCCCGACGAGCAGGAAATAGTCGATCGTGGCCGAACCGCGGCGCTTTTGGCGCCTTCGTGGCGGAATTCGCCAGAATTCCGGGACCCGCCGAGCGGCTGGTCCCCAAGCTCTGCTTGGGGACCCAAGTATTGAAGCTCTGCTTCGAGTCGGGCAAGCGGAGCTTGCCGGACGTGCGTACCCAAGCGGAGCTTGGGCACGAGCGACCCGCCGCCAGCGAATCTCGCTCAACTGGCCAACCATAACGCCCCCGTCGTGCGGACCAGCTTCTCCCGCCCCTGCTGCTTGATTTCATCGGCAAAGCCAGGCCGCCGGCCACAGGTTTCCAGCCGTGCCGCCAGCTTGCCGTCGGTCGATTTGCCCTCGAACTGCACGCGGAACAGGTCGTGAATCTGGTGCTGATTGTTGGCGTCCAGGTCGCCCACCTCGGCGATTCGCGTGACCCGCCGCGATCCGTCCTGTGGAAAACGGGCGATCTGCACGATCACATCGACAGCCGAGGCCACCTGGGCCCGGGCGACATGCACCGGCAGGTTCACATCGGACATGAGCGACAGCGTTTCCAGCCGCACCAGGGC
>JAKEHX010000190.1 GCA_022614795.1 Planctomycetaceae bacterium
CGACCAGTTCCCCCTCGAAGCCGCTCGGCAGAAGCTGCTGGAATCGTTGCGGTAGAAGCCGCGGTTTTCGACATCAAACGCGGCCAAAGACGATGCTTCCCTGGTTCACCGTCGCGCGCACCACCAGCCGGTCCGGCGAATCTGCGGCCGGAAGGTCAAACATGAACAAGTTGGCCGCCGCTCCAACGTCGAGCACGTGGCCGCGGATGCCGATCAATTCCGCGGGCCGCATCGAGGCCATGCCGATGGCCGTGGGCAAATCAACGCCCGCAAATCGCATCACGTTCGCTACGCACACATTCATGGCGAGCGACGCCCCGGCGAGTATCTCCGGCTGCCCGGCAGGGACGAGTTTTCCCGACGGCAGAACTTCCAGCTCGCCCAGACCTGTGTGATACTTGCCCGGCGGCATGCCCCCCATCGACGTAATGTCGCTGACCAGCACGATCCGCTCGGGCGCCTTTGCCCGGACCATCGACTTGACCACTGCCGGCGGCAGGTGATGGCCGTCGGTGATCAGGCTGGCCACAAGCCGATCGTCGGCCAGTTGGTCCCAGATGTAATTCGGATGTCGGCGAATCTGCGGATGAGCGCCATTGCCCAGGTGCGTGCTCATCCGGGCGCCCGCATCGACGGCGGCATTGATCTGGTCCGCGGTCGCCTTGGTATGTCCGATCGCCACGAGGACGCCGGTCTTCGCCGCCTTGCGAATCAAGTCGGCCGCGCCGTCGTATTCAGGTGAAATCGTGAGCAGCTTGATCCGGCCCTGAGCGAGGTCTTGCAGTCGGGCAAACTCGTCCCAATCGGGCGGGCGGACGTGCTCCCGCGGATGGGCGCCGCGCGGCCCGTCGTCGGGCGAGATGAACGGCCCCTCCAGATGAATTCCGGGAATTCGGGCGGCAACTTCGCCCGACTGGCCGATCGCCCGGGCAATGACGGCCAGTGCTTGAGCAAACACAGCGTGGCTATCCGTCGTCAGCGTGGCCAGGAAACTGGTGACGCCAAACGGGTCCTGCGACAGAGCGACTCGCCGGACCTTCTCGACGGTCAACTGCGGATCGTTGAACTCGACGCCGCCGTAGCCATTGATCTGCAAATCGACCAGCCCTGGCGCGACCAGCGGCAAGCCTTCCTGATCGGGAACCGGTGTCAGGCCGGCGATGAAGCCGCGGTCGATCTCGATCCGCACCGGTCGCAGCGTGTCGAAGCGGCGGGCAACAATTGCGAGCAAAGGGAAGTGCTCCAATTCAAGTGGTCAGGGGCGGAGTTGAACCGCCGACACATGGATTTTCAGTCCATTGCTCTACCAACTGAGCTACCTGACCTAAACTCTTTGCCTGCAATGCCTTATGACTGGCGGACAGCCTCGGGCAGCGGCCCAACGAAGTCGTATCTTAACGCCTCCAGTGCCTGCTCGCTAGACATCGACGCACCGACCGCGGCTGCGGTTCAAGGATTTTTCGAGGGGCAGATGGTCGGCACCTTTCATTAACTAGGGTACATATTGTCACATACACCT
Organism: Planctomycetaceae bacterium; assembly: GCA_022614795.1. GTDB lineage: Bacteria > Planctomycetota > Planctomycetia > Pirellulales > Pirellulaceae > CAYLLN01. Next base: position 1,520 of record JAKEHX010000190.1, read on the forward strand.
GCCGTGTGTACAATTCTTCGCATGGCCGAGCAATCTACCACGCGCTTCGTCGGCCGGGCGACGAACCTCGCCCCTCCGAACCGCTTTGTGCGCGAGCAGCAACTGGCGGATTTCGAGCAGCTCGCGGCGGACGATGAACTGCTCGCGGATGAGCGGGCCGTGCCGACCGTATTTCTGCCCGACCGATCGGCCACGCTGATCCGCGAGAACGACAGCCCCGACATTCCATTCCGCTTCAGCATCAATCCCTATCGCGGCTGCGAGCACGGCTGCGCGTATTGTTATGCCCGGCCGACGCACGAGACGTTGGGGATGAACGCGGGGCTCGACTTCGAGACCATAATCCTCGTCAAGCACGACGCGGTGGAGCTGCTGCGCAAGGAACTCAACCGCAAGGGCTGGACCGCCGAGCCGATCATGATGTCCGGCGTGACCGATTGCTATCAGCCGGCGGAGCGCCAGTTTCGGCTCACGCGCGGCATTCTGGAGGTGCTGTTCGAGGCGCATCAGCCGGTGTGCCTGATCACGAAGAATTCGCTGGTGTGCCGCGACATTGACATTCTTGCCCCGCTGGCCGAGCGGCGGCTGGTCGGGGTGGCGATCAGCATCACGACGCTCGACGCGGAATTAGCCCGCACGCTGGAGCCGCGCACCGCCACGCCGGCCGCCAGGCTGCGGGCAATCCGCGAGCTTTCGGCAGCGGGTGTGAGCGTGCGGGCGATGGTCGCCCCGATTATCCCCGGACTGAACGATGCCGAGATTCCCGCGATCCTATCGGCCGCCAAGGAGGCTGGGGCGTGTGGCGCGGGTCATGTCATGCTGCGCCTGCCGCTGAACGTTGCTCCGGTCTTCATGCATTGGCTGCAAACGCATCGCCCGCTGGCGGCCGAACGGATCGAGTCGCTGATCCGGGCGGTGCGCGGCGGCAAACTGAACGACGCCCGCTTCGGCAGCCGCATGTCTGGAAGCGGGCCCTATGCGGACGGTATCGAGAAGACGTTCGACCTGTTTGTCCACAAGCTCGGACTGGACGCGCCCTCGCTGCCGCTCGATTCGTCGCAATTTCGGCCGCCGCGCCTGGCCGGCGGGCAGCTCCGGCTGTTTTGACAATCGCCACGCCCGCGCTTGCGAAATCGACTAATTCCGCTCGCTGACAGGCACGTAATTTCGCTCGGTAGGCCCGGTGTAGATTTGCCGCGGCCGGCAGATGCGCTTTTGCGGGTTGTGGTGCATCTCGGCCCAGTGGGCGATCCAGCCGGGCAGCCGGCCCATGGCGAAGAGGACCGTAAACATCTGCACGGGAATTCCCAGGGCCCGGTAGATGACGCCGGAGTAGAAATCGACGTTGGGATAGAGCTTGCGTTCGATGAAGTACGGATCGTGCAGGGCGACCTCTTCCAGCTCCTTAGCGATGTCGAACAGCGGGTCGAGGATCGCCATCTTGGACAAGACTTTCACGCACGCCTGGCGGATGATCGTGCAGCGGGGGTCGAAATTCTTATATACACGGTGGCCAAAGCCCATGAGCCGGAAGTTGCTCGACTTGTCCTTTGCCAGGTTGACGAACTTTTTGACGTCGCCCCCTTCGGCAAGAATCCGTTCGAGCATCAACACGACGGCTTCGTTGGCCCCGCCGTGCAGCGGCCCCCAAAGGGCGCAGATGCCGGCGGAAATGCTCGCGAAGAGATTCGCGTTCGACGAGCCCACCATTCGCACGGTGCTCGTCGAGCAGTTCTGCTCGTGATCGGCGTGCACAATCAAGAGCAGGTTCAGCGCGGCCACCGCATCGGCATCGACCTCATACGGCTCGCAAGGGACGGCAAACATCATTTGCAGGAAGTTGGCCGTGTACGATAAATCGTTCTGAGGATACACAAACGGCTGGCCGGCCGATTTCTTGAAGCTATAGGCCGCAATCGTGGGCAGCTTGGCCAGCAGGCGGTGGATCGAAATTTCCACTTGTCGTGGATCGGCCGGGTCGAGCGAGTCCTGATAAAACGTCGAGAGCGCGCTGACGGCAGCCGAGAGAATGGCCATCGGGTGGGCATCGCGCGGAAAGCCGCCGTAGAACTTGCGCATGTCCTCGTGCAGCATCGTGTGCCGGAGGATCGAGCCCCGAAAGGCGGAAAGCTGCTTCTCGTTCGGCAGTTCGCCGTAAATCAACAGGTGAGCGACCTCGAGGAAATCGCAGTTGGCGGCGAGCTGCTCGATCGGGTAGCCGCGGTAGCGGAGGATGCCGCGCTCGCCATCGAGGAAGGTGATCGCGCTGGCCGTTGCGGCCGTGTTGGCGTAGCCTTCGTCGAGCGTCGTGCAGCCGGTGGAGGCGAGCAGCTTGGAGACGTCAATGCCCCGTTCGCGTTCGGTGCCAGTTACCACGGGGAGTTCGTACGATTTGCCGACGACTTCGAGGCGGGCGAATTCCGTGGGCTTTCTCTCCTGCAACGAGTTCATAGGCATTGGTCTCGTGGTCAATGGCAGCGGTCGGGACTGGCAACTTTCGACAATGGCGACTTGCAACAGTGGCGACTTCTCGCCGCAGTATAACGGGCAACCGACGCGCGGTGAAGTCGCGCGCGATTTCGGGCTGCCCCACCGTAGGCCTCACGCTCCGCGTGAGGGATTCATCACGCGGAGCGTGATGTCTACGATGGAGGTTGTCATAATGGCAAAGTGAATCGAGCCGCTACGAGAAATCTGCCAGGACCATCCGACATGCGATACGCAATTCTCACGTTGATTTTTAGTCTCTCGCCGCTCGTACCCGTACTGCTGACCATAGCCGCGGAGCCAATGGCAGCTGCCCCCGCGGCTTCGGTCAAGGACCTGGCAACTCGGGTTCGCGACTCGATTGTCGTCGTGACTTACGCCGGCCGCGAAGGAAACCAACAAGGGCTGGGGACCGGGTTTGTGATCGACAAGCGGGGCCTGATTGCGACGAACTTGCACGTCATCGGCGAGGCCCGGCCGATCGAGGTCAAAACGGCTGACGGCAAAAAGCTGGCGGTCAAGGCGGTGCACGCCTCGGACCGGACGCTCGATCTGGCGATTGTGGAGGTCGAGGCCAGCGACTTGCCGGCACTCGAAATCGGCGACAGCAAGGACCTGCCTCAAGGTGAGCAGATCGTCGTGATGGGCAATCCGCACGGCCTGGCCCACAGCGTCGTAAGCGGAGTGATCAGCGGCCGGCGCGAAATCGACGGCCGCAACATGATCCAAATCGCCATGCCCGTTGAGCCGGGCAACAGCGGCGGGCCGGTGCTCGACATGCAGGGCCGCGTGCTGGGCATCGTGACGATGAAGTCGCTGGTCACCGAGAACCTCGGATTCGCGGTGGAAGTGAACGATCTCAAACCGCTGATCGCCAAACCCAATCCGGTCGCGATCGACCGCTGGCTGACGATCGGCTCGGTCGATCGGGGCCTGTGGGATCCGCTGTTTGGCTCGCGCTGGCAACAACGCGGCGGGCGGATCGTGGTCGATGGGGTTGGCGCCGGTTTTGGCGGCCGGGCCTTATTGATCGCCAAGGGGGAGACGCCGCAGGTTCCGTATGAACTGGCCGTGACCGTCAAGCTCGATGATGAAGCGGGGGCCGCGGGCCTGGTGTTTCACTCCGACGGCAACGAGCGGCACTACGGCTTTTATCCGTCGGCCGGCAAGCTCCGCCTGAGCCGCTTTGAGGGACCGGACGTATTCAGCTGGAAGGTGCTGGCCGAAAAGCCGGCCGAGGCTTATCGCCCAGGCGACTGGAACCGGCTGAAGGTGCGGGTGGAGAAGGACAAGCTGCAATGCTACGTCAACGACGAGCTGGTAGTCGAATCGACCGACGACGTTCTGACGAGCGGCCGCATCGGCCTGGCCAAGTTCCGCAATACCAGGGCCGAGTTTCGCCGGTTCGCCGTCGGCCGCGAGCTGGCGAGTGAAAAGCAGTCCACCGAGGCGCTTACAAAGCTGGCGGAGCGGATCAAGGATCTGCCGCCGCTCGCCCAGACGGACGACGCGGCAGTTCGGGCCCTTGCGGCCGATGCGCCGGCAGGCGCCGCGTCGGCCTTGCTCGCGCGGGCCAAAGAACTCCAGTCGCAGGCCCACGAACTGACGCTCCTGGCGGCAAACGTGCGACTGGCCGGCGTGCTCGCTGACTTCGAGCGGCTCGCCGGCCCGCAGGTCGAGTCGGTCGATCTCCTGCGGGCCGCTCTGACGATTGCCCGGCTCGATGACGAGGATGTCGAGGTCGAAGACTACGTCAAGGCCGTCGATCGCATGGCTCAGGAGATCAAGGACAAGCTGCCGGCCGATGCCAGCGAGTCAAAGCGCCTGGCCGCACTCAACGACTACCTGTTCAAGTCGCAAGGCTTTCACGGCAGCCGCACCGATTACTACCATCGGGCCAACAGCTACTTGAGCCGCGTGATCGACGACCGGGAGGGGCTGCCGATTACCCTGTCGCTGCTCTACATGGAGTTGGCCGGGCGGCTCGGCGTGAAAATCGAAGGGGTCGGCCTGCCGGCCCACTTTGTCGTCCGGCATGTGCCGCAGCAGGGCGAGCCGCAGTTGATCGATGTATTCGAGGGCGCCGTGGCCCTTAGTCGCGAAGCGGCAGACAAAAAGGTGCTGGAATTGACCGGCGAACCGGCCATCGAGGAGCATTATCGGGCCGTCTTGCCGCGGCAAATGCTGCTGCGGGTGCTTCAGAACCTGCTGGGCATCGCGCAGCGCGGCGATAAGGGCCCCGACCGCGAAGCAATTCAGCGCTACACAAGCGCGATGCTCGTGCTCGATCCGACGCTGATTCGCGAGCGCGGCCTGCGGGCGGTTGTCCGCTGGGAAACGGGCCGGCGCGACGCGGCCGTGGCAGATATTCAGGCGATTCTCGACGCCAAACCTGCCGGAATCGACCTCGACGAGCTGCGCAACATGCAGGAATATTTTCGCACCGCCAAGCCGCCGCAGCGGTAGTCATCGTAGGCATCACGCTCCGCGTGATGATTTCCTCACGCGAACCGTGAGGCCTACGAAGGCTACTGCTTGTCGATTGGCCGTCCCGCTGGCGGTTCGGGAGGCTGCTCCCACGCGTGCGTGGGCTGATAGGCGACCTTCAGCTGCGGCGTGTCGATCGCTTTGCCCCCTGCCTTGTTCGACACGAGCAGCGCGTCGAGCGCCCCGCTGGTGAGCAGCGTCCGCTCGGGAGGCCAGGCCGGCTGGCCCGTGTGGATCATCCGCTCGGCCCCTTTGAGCAAGTACGTAAAATGCATGAACGGCCGGGCCTCCTGCGTCCAGAAACAGGTCGATTCACTGCGGCCGTCGCCATATCGCCAGGCGACTGTCCATTCGCCGACGGCGCCGTTGGCCGTGAGGATGCTCGCCCGCAACCCGTCTTCGTAGTCGAGCACAAACAGCGCCGGCTGCTTGACCAGCTCCTGGAGCGTCTTGCCGGGCCGCAGCGGCTGCTCCTTGAGGCGGGCGAGAGCCTCGTCGAGCAGCTTCGTATCAAAGAGGCCGCTTTTGCCGGCCTCCCAGACCGCGTCGCCGCTCAGGCAGCGGACCTGCTTGATCCCCGTCTCGCCCCCTTTGCGGCGCTCGGCCAGGCACTGCACCATTTCCAAGGCGTGAAAACCATACGTGTCGAGCCGATGGTACGACACGGCGACGATTTCCTTCAGCGGCTCGCCGAGCTTGACGTCGGCCGGCGGATAGCGCCACAAGGTCGGCAGCGACGAGCCGGCCATCATCGGAATTTTGAGGCGCTGTTTCTGCTCCCAGATCCAGGCGATGTCGGCCCTGTCGTCCTCGAGATGCTTGTCGCTGAAGACGGGCACGACGCGTCCGCTGGCCTCGAACACCTTGACGATCTCGCCGAACATCCGCCGCTTGGGAAACTGAATGCTGCCGGTCGGGCTTTCGTCGTATTTGCCGTGCTCGGCGATGAGCAGGATGCCATCCACCGCGAGTTTGTCGCCGCCGAGCGTCAGCGCCCCGGCGATCGTGTCGTAGATCGGGACGCCAAATTGCTTGCCCAGTTCGCGGCTCTTGTCGCGCTCCGGGAACTGATCGACATAGAGCGACGCGAGCTTGAGCTTGGGAAACTCGCCTTGGCCGTCGAGCGTGTGACCTTGCAAGAGGCGGCCCGCGATCACGTCGCTGTGCGAGTTGTGGTGCCAGACCGTGGTGATGACCGCGACCCGGGGAATCTTCTCCTGGGCGTGAACGGCGAATTGGAAGCTGAATGTCAGAATCGGCAGCAGCAACCAGCGAGCGATGCGGAACATCTTGGCGGGCTCCGAGGCAGGAAGATCGGGCGGAGCCACCATCATGACACAAACGGCCAGCGTAGTTCAACCCGCAAACTGATAAACGCAAAGCCGCAATGAATCGCAAAGACGCAACGACTCCACGCGCCTCATCACTACTTCTCTGCGCCCCTGCGCTTCTTCGCGCCTCTGCGTTTCTGAATTGACCCAGCGCTGCCCCGCAGCACTCGTCTGCTCACTTCGCACTTTGCAATTCCTACTTCGCAATTTGCAATCGATTGCTGTTCCGCTTGCAAATTGCAAAACAGGAAATGCAAATTGCGGATAGACCTAATCTGGCGTATCCAAATACGGATCCTGTCCCATCTCGCGCTGCATTTTCTTCCGCTCCTTCTCGTGATAGAGCAGGACGAACCGATCGCGCAGATGCCGCCGCTCGACCTTCCGCTGCGCGCGCTGCAAGAGGCCCAGGTACTGCTGCGGATTGGTCCCCTTCTCGCCAAGCGCGGTCATCTTTTCCGCGGTTTCCGGGCCGAAGCCGGTCCGAATCACGTCGTCGTCGAGCGACATGTATTGCCGCACCGTGCCGGGATCGCCCTGCCGCCCGCAGCGGCCCATGAGCTGGCGGTCGATCCGGGCCGAATCGTGCAGCTCGGTGCAGATGACGTGTAATCCCCCCAGGTCCGCGACGCCCGAGCCGAGCTTGATGTCGGTGCCACGGCCGGCCATATTCGTCGCCACCGTGACCTTTCCCGGCAGCCCCGCCAAGGCCACGATGTCGGCCTCGGCAGCCACTTCGTGGGCATTGAGCACCTTGTGCTCGATCCCCTTATCCGCCAGCAGTTTCGAGAGGATGACCGACTTGTCGATCGACCGCGTGCCGATCAGCACCGGCCGGCCCTGCCGATGCAGCTCGACCGTTTCCTCCACGATGGCGTTCCACTTGTCGTCAGCATGGGCGTATACCAGCTCCGGCAGCCGCTTCCGCTGGCAGGCCCGATTGGTGGGCACCGGCACGACGACCTTTTTATAGACCTTGCGAAACTCGCGGCTGGCGGTCATGGCCGTGCCGGTCATGCCGGCGAGGTGCTCGTAGCGGAGGAACAGGTCCTGGACGGTGATGCGGGCGGCCTGGCCGGTGGGCACCGTCACCTCGATCCGCTCCTTGGCTTCGATCGCCTGGTGGATCCCGTCGCGCCACTTCCGCCCTTCAGCCAAACGCCCCGTGTTTTCATCGACGATGATGATCTCGCCCTCTTTCACGACGTATTGCCGGTCGAGCAAAAAGTCGCGATCGACCTTGATCGCCCGCTCGACGTACTGATACAGGTCGATCAGCCCCACCGTCGCGAGGATGTCGGGCTTGGGGAGCGTGCGGACAAGCTGGCGTCCCGACGCGGTCAGCTCCACCTTCTTGTCGTCGTGCTCGTACTCGTAATGCTGGTCCTCGACAAACCGCGGCACCGACTCGGCCGCCCAGCGGTAAGTGCCGACGATCTTCTCAATCGCCTTGTCACCCAGCGAGCCGATAATCAGCGGCGTGCGAGCCTCGTCGATCAAGATGCTGTCGGCTTCGTCCACGAGGCAGAAATGCGCGCCGCGCTGCACCGGCTGCTCGCTAGTCGGATCGAGCCTGGCCGAGGTGATTTCGCCGAAAATGCTTGCCTGCGAAACTCCCATCCGGCGCAGTAGCAGCCGGTCGCGCAGAAAATCGAAGCCGAACTCCTTGGCCGTGCCATAGGTGATATCACAGGCGTAAGCGGCACGGCGATCTTTGCTGGTGTGCTTGGTCAGAATCGTGCCGACCGTCAGGCCAAGCAGGTCGTAGACGGGACGCAGGAAGTTGGCGTCGCGCTCGGCCAGGTAGTCGTTCACCGTGGCCAGATGGGCCCCTTTGCCAACGAGCGCGTGCATATAAAGGGGCAGCGTCGCCGTGAGCGTCTTCCCCTCCCCCGTTTCCATCTCGGCAATGCAGCCGTTGAACAGGGCCATGCCGCCGATCATTTGCACGTCGTAGTGCCGCTGGCCAATCGTGCGGACTGCCGCTTCACGGACCAGGGCAAAGGCTTCCGGCAGCAGCTTCGCAAGCACTTCACCCGACTTGGCGCGATATTTGAGCGAGAGGCTCCGCTTTTTGAGATCGCGATTGGCCTCGCCCTGAAGCGTTGGTTCCAGGACCGAAATCTGGGACAGCACCTTGCCCCACTGGGCCAGTCGCCGCTTGATCGGCCCGCCCAGGAGCGACAGCACATCGGCCTTCCAACCGGTGGGGATCCCGTTGACGGGGGAGGAAATGGTCATGTTTGCGTCATTTGTCACTTGTCATTTGTCACTTCTCATTGGCAAGTGCCTTCTATCTTACTGCGGGCAGCCAAAGCCGTCTCGCCTCCGACAGCCGTTGCTGTCAACAGCAAATGACCGGTGACAAATGACCTTTCTCGCTACAACCGCTACGACCGGCATTTTTTGCTCAATCGCTACAGCTTGGCAGGCCGAATATCGGGATGGGCGGAAGTGGCAGAGTTTGCCGGCCCAGGCTGTCAAACTGGGCAAACTCTTCCGCCTGCGCCGACTTTGCTCGATTTTCCGGTTATGCCGGACGATGGAGTTGTAGCGGCATGAACCGGGAGCGATCCCATTCCAGGCAGCGAGATGCGGCCCATGAGACTCACGACGATCCTTCTGGCGGCGATGACGGCCTTGGTAATCGGGCCGGCGCGGGCAAACGCGCAGGACGTCGCACAGGCCGTCACCGACCAGCTTGCGTCGCTGGCCAGCTTCAGCGGCCTCTCGCCTGAAATGCACAATCCCTACCCGGCGGAAGACACCTGCTGTGGCGACGGCCGGTGCGGCTGTTGCAGCCACTGCTGTCACCGCATGGACATCTGGGGCAGCGCAGAGTTTCTGCTGTGGTGGACCAAAGGATCCGTCACGCCGCCGCTGGTGACCACGAGCCCCCCCGGCACTCCGGAAGCCGACGCCGGCGTGCTTCCCGGCGCCGACATTCTCTTCGGCCAGAGCTATTTGGGAGACGAAGACCAGGCGGGCGGGCGCATTACGCTCGGCGTCTGGCTGGACCCGGACCACAACTGTAGCTTCGTCGGCCGCTTTTACGGTCTGGGCGGAGCGAGCGACCGCTTCCAGGCCAGCTCGGATGGCGATCCGATCCTCGCTCTTCCTTTTTTCAACGTGCTGCTCGATCAGAACGACTCCCTGAAGGTCGCCTTCCCGGGCCTGACGACAGGCAGCATCAACGCCAGCCTGACCAACGATTTCTACTCGGCCGAAGCCTATTTTCAGTTGATGATGGAACGCAATTGTAATCGGCGAGTGGATGTGATCGCCGGCTATCAGTTCGCCCGCCTCGACGATTGGCTGCAAATCGACAGCTCGTCGATCCTCTTGCAGCAAGGGGGCATTCAGGCCGACATCCGCGACCGCTTTTCCACGCAGAACCAGTTCCACGGCGGCATGATCGGCGTCCGGGCCCAGATGATGCGCGGCTGCTGGTCGATCGACACGCTGGCGAAGATCGGCCTGGGCGTGAACCGCCAGCAAGTTGAAATCGCCGGCCGCACGATCCTCGACGGGTTCGCCACCGTCAGCGGCGGCTTGCTCGCCCAGGACACCAACATTGGCACTTTCCAGCGCGACAAGTTCGCGGCCATCCCCGAATTGACGATCAACCTGAGGTACCACGTCAACCCCTGCCTGAGCTTCCACGTTGGGTACACGCTGATCTACTTCGCCGACGTCGTGACCGCGGGCCGGCAGATCGACACGGGCGTCAACACCTCGCAGATCGGAGGCGTGCTCGTCGGCCCGGCTCGGCCGACCTTCGAGTTCCGCGACGAATACTACTGGCTCCAGGGCGTCAATTTCGGCGTGAATTGGGATTTCTAGACTCATCAGGCCATCACGCTTCGCGTGATGAGCCCCTCACGCGGAGCGTGAGGACTACGGTGGGCGCAACCATTGCTCGACTCGCCTCCGATCCGCTACAATAAGCCCGACGGGGCTTGGAGGCTGGTCATGCGAATCCTGGTTTATTGCGGCTCGTGGCTGCTCGTGGCGGGCGTCGCCAGCGGACAGCAGCCCGTGGCGCCCGTCGGCCAGCTTCCCGCGACGACGGTGCAATTGCCGTCCTTCTCGATCTTCTCGGTCAATACGACCGTCTCGGTGCCGGACCGAGGTGGCGCGTATTTGGGCGGCGTCAGCCGGGCCCGCGACAGCAGCACGACCCGCGGCTTTGGGCCGCTTCGCAACCGCGGAATTGGAGCGGAACGGGCCGCCGGCGGCATGGCGGTCCAGGCGACGATTCACAATTTGGATGAGCTCGACAGGGCCACACTCGTCAGGGCCACACTCGTCAGGGCCACACTCGCCGAGGCCGCTGCCCGGCGCGGCTCGGTCGATCCGGATCTGGCCAAGGCGGAGCTGATCCGTCGCGGTGTCGGCCGTGGCATTGCCGATGGTCAAGATATTGCCGCGGCCGGAGCCATGCCTGCCCCTCCCGCAGACAGCGTTGCCGCGATCCGGGCCAAGAACGCTGCCGCGGCCCAGGCCCGCGCCAGCGAAGCAGACGAGCTATTTGCCAAAGCCGAAGCGGCCGAAGCGGCGGGGAAGGCCAGCGTGGCCAAGATCTACTACCAGATGGCGGCCCGCCGAGACACGGGTGCGATCAAAGCACTGGCCGAAAGCCGCCTGGCAAAGCTGAGCGAAAAGCCGGTCACAGTTGCCAAGCGATAGGGCTGGACAAGTAATAGGCACACTCCGTGTGCCGTGGATGTCGGACGGCACACGGAGTGTGCCTGCTACTTTACTCCTCCGGCATCGGCATCGGCGATTCTTCCGCTGGCGTCTCTACCACCGGACGGATGTTCTGATCCAGGTTCCGGATCGACTCCGAAAGCGCCGCCGGCCCCAGCGTCTGGTTGTTGGCCAGCGGGTTATTCGCCGGGTTCTCGGGATTGAGGAAGTCCGAAAGCTGCATCATCGACGGCGACATCAGGATGATGAGCACAGCCGGAGCAAAGCAGAACAAGAGCGGAAACGACAGGAACACCGGCATTCGGTTGGCCTGGAGCGTCGCCAGTTGCTTGCGAGCCGTGCGGAAGTGGTCGGCCTGATCGAGCAGCGAGCCCGACATCGACGTGCCGAGTTGATCGCCGCGCGCCAGGAGCGTGGCCACCTGCCGGATTTCCGGCGTATCCATGCGGTTGGCGAAGTCGGCAAGGGCGATGCGCAGGCTCCCCACGTCCGATTGGCGACGGAGAATTTGCAGCTCTTCGGCCAGGGCCGGATAGCCCGCCAGGTTCTTGGAAACGTGATCGAGACTGGCCGAGATCGACATGCCGCCCGACAGGCACATGCTCAGCATGTCGAGCATGTCGGCCAGGCCGCCGTTGATCTGAGCCAGCCGCACCCGGCGGCGATACCAGATAAACAGACGCGGAATAATCGACAGGGCAGCGGCGATCACCGCCCCGCCGATCATGATCCGCCAGGTTTGTTCTCTGGGCGAAAAGATCGCGAGCAGCCCCGCACAAAACAGCGGGAACGTCATCAACAGGAAGCGGTAGGCATAGACGCTCGCCCGGGCCGTGCGGCTGTACATGCCGGCCTGTTTGAGCATCGCCCCGAATTCGCGGTGTTCCTTCTCGGATTCGGGGATTTGGCCAGCCAAGGCCTCGGTCAGCGGACCGAAAACGCCGCCGCGGGTGTCGCGATTGTCGCGCGCGGTGTCGATCCGATTTTCCGCGGTCCGCTTTATCAGCATGCGGATCAAGACAAGCATCACGGCCAAACCGCTAGCGATCGCAATCCATGCCGCGGGTTGCTGGAGCCAGGCGGGTGCGCCCACTTCGGCCAATTGGCTTTGAATGTTCTGGATGAGTTCGTTCATGTTTTTCACCAAAGCACTGACCAGTGGTCAGGGCTTTGTCCGTGAGCGAGGCCCTGGAAGAGGACGCTAGGACTGATAGACACGGTGGTCGTACCAAGGGAGCAGTCGCTAGCGTCCCCATCCAGAGCCTCGGGAGTCGGGGGTCGGAGGTCGGGAGTCGGTGGACGAGATCAGGAAACGGGTTTCAGGATCCGCCAGACCCAAATGCCGCCGGTGATTTGTAAAATCACGCTGGTGGCCAGGAGCCAGGGACCTTTCGGATGCTGAAGGAACGTCGTGATGTAGTCGGGTTCGAGCCAGCTCAGCACAAACAGCGCGATGATTCCGGCCAGCACCATGCCGACGGCCGAGAGCCGGCTGCCGGCGGTGACGGCCAGCATGTGATTGCGGGTGTCGTGCCGGTCGTGCGAAGCCCTCGCCATGCGTTCGGTGAGGAGCGAGAGGTTGCCGCCCGCTCGCCGATGCACAATCACCGCCGTGGCGAAGACGCGGAATTCCGGCAGCGGCACGCGGCGGACCATCCGGTTCATCACGGCGATCGGTGTATGGCCGAGTTCCAGTTGCGAATGGGCGAATTCAAATTCCTTCCCCAGCGGGCCTTTGATCTCTTGCGACACCAGTTGGCAAGCCTCGCTGAGGTTCTGCCCGCTGCGCACGGCGTCGGCCACCGCTTGCAGGGCCTGCGGCAGGTGCTTGCGCATGTTGCCGATGCGGAAGAAGCGGATCACGAGCAGGTACAGCACGGGGATTGTGGCGCCCAGCACCATTCCGCCCGCTGCGCCGAGCAGGTTCTCGAAAAACACCAGCGGCACGGCCATTCCGACGATCGCCCCGCCCATGACCATGGCCAGGGCCGTGCCCATGTCCATCGTCGTGCCCGATTCTTCCACGAGCGCGAAGAACCCGCGATTGAGGTCGCCTGCGGGCTCTTCGGGAGCGAAGGCGAGGCGCTGGCGGACCGTTTCCGGCGGCCTGGTGAACAGGTCGCGCAGGAAGAGGCCGATCGCCCCCAGGGCGGTCGCCACCGACGCGAACGTCACCGACATCACGGCGATTTCGGCAAGCATTAGTGGATGTCCTCCTGAGCCGGCGGCTGGGCTGGCTCGTTGCTCATCGGGCCGATCGAGCTGTCCGCAGTGAGCTGCCGCTCGTCGAACAGCTTCGGATTCAGGTCGATGCCGACCTCGGCCAGGCGGTGGGCGAATTTCGGCTTGTTGCCGGTGGCGTAGAAATGGCCGCGGGCGATGCCCCGGTCATCGACCCCCGTCTGCCGGAAGCCGAACAGGTCTTGGATGGCGTAGTCGCCGCTTTCCAGGGCGGTGATCTCGCTGATTTTCATGACGCGACGGACGCCCCCTTTGAGGCGGGCCAGGTGAATGACCACGCTGATGGCCGACGCGATGTAGCGGCGGGTCACCGCCACCGGCAGGTCGAAGCCCGCCATGCTGACCATGACTTCCAGGCGCGAGAGGGCGTCGCGCGTGTCGTTGGCGTGGATCGTGGTGAGCGAGCCTTCGTGGCCGGTGTTCATGGCCTGGAGCATGTCGAGGGCTTCGCCGCCGCGAACTTCGCCCAGGATGATCCGGTCGGGCCGCATGCGGAGGGCGTTGCGTACCAGGTCGCGCTGCGCCACTTCGGCGGTCCCTTCGGCGCTCTTGGGCCGCGTTTCCAGCTTCACGACGTGCTTCCGCTGGAGTTTGAGCTCGGCCGAGTCTTCGATCGTCACCAGCCGCTCGTTGGCGGGAATGAACTTCGAGACGTTATTGAGCAGGGTGGTTTTGCCGCTGCCGGTGCCGCCGCTGATCATCAGGTTGATGCGGCCTTCGACGGCCGCTTCGATCACCTTCAGCATTTCGGGGCAGATCGAACCGCGGACCAACAGATCCGCCACTTGCAGCGGCCGCTGGCCAAACCGGCGAATCGAGAGGACCGGCCCCCCCAGGGCCAGCGGCGGAATGATGGCGTTGACGCGGCTGCCGTCGGCCAGGCGGGCATCGACCATCGGCGAGTGCTCGTCGATGCGACGGCCAACGCGGGCCGCGACCCGCTGAATGATCTGGAGCAGGTGCTCCTCGTCGGCGAAAACCGTGTTCGTCTCCTGAAGCCGGCCGAGCCGTTCGACATAGACCTCGTGCGGGCCGTTGACCAGGATGTCGGTGACATCCGGGTCCTGCATGTATGTCTCAAGGGGGCCGAGGCCGAACGATTCGGCGATCAGCTCTTCGACGAGTCGGTCTTCGTCGATCGCCGGCAGCTTGCGGCCGCGGGTCTTGAGCATTCCCTCGGCCAGCCGGCGGATGTCTTCGCGCAGCTCGTCGTCCGAGAGGCCGGTGATCCGCGACAGGTCGAGCGAGTCGAGCAGCTCGCGATGGATGCCGGTCTTGAGGCGTTGGAATTCCGCCTCGTGGTTTTCAGCGTGCACGACCGGCTCGCCGTGTCCGTTGCCGTTGCGTTCGGCGGGCCGTAAGGACTGCAAAAACATTTCCGGTGACTCCCTGATGCGACTGGCTTGTGGCTGGTTCCGTCTTCCGTTGGAGAGGGCAGCTTGTGCTTTCCGCCCTCGCCCGGCGAGCGGGGCTCGCCTCCCTCTCCCCGCAGGGAGAGGGCTTGCTGTGCATCCCGATCCTCCGAAACTAACGGGCCTCTTCGGCCGCGACGGCCAGGGCGGCCTGTGGCACCTTCACGCCGCTATGGATCGCCGTCGTCTTGTTCTGTTCGGCGGCCGCAGCGTTGACAGGGTCGAGGCGCTGGCGGGCCTCCACTTCGCGCGATTCGCGAATCCGGTCGTCGCTCATTTCAATCACGCGCACGCTGCCGCCCGACCATTTCTCAATTGTGAACCGGCGGGGCTGGGGAATTTCTTTCAGGCCCAGCAGTTGGCGGCGGGTGATCACGTCATCGGCAGCGGGAGCGGCAGCATCCACGTCCTGCATGCTGACCAGCGTGGCCACCAGCGTGCCCGTCCGCTCGGCGACGATCAGTTTGTTGGCATCCGCCGGCATGACGGCAACCGTAATCAGGTTGGCGGCCGGCTCCTTCGGCTGGCCGCGGCGAACCAGCGGGCGGCCGGCCACGGCATCCACAATCAGCACGTTCCGGAGCAAAGTCCGCGTGAGCACTTCGCCCAGGTCGGGATGGGTCCCTTCGACGGTCATCGCCAGATCGACCCGGTCCCCTTCTTCCAGTCGTTTGCCGCCGGTGTCGGCGCCCTGCACCTGAATGGTGACGGCCCGATGGCCGGCCGGAATGCGTTCGGCCAGGTCCGGCAGCCCCTCGCCGATGCCCATCAGGTATTCGTCGCGAATGGCCTGGCCGGCGCGGATGGCCTGGGTCGTGATCCGGCCTTCAGCCAGAGGCGTGCCTTTGAACGTGCCTGTGGCCGCCTTGGTTTCCTTGCCGACGTAGCCGACGTAAACGTCGCCGGGCGAGATTTTGGTGTGCTTGGGAATGTTGACGGAAGCGAACACGACCGGCACGAGGTCCGGCTTGGGCGGTTCGGGGGCCGGGGGCGGCGGGGCCTGGACCACCGGCGGTTTTTCCATGGACTGACGAACGATGTACGCGGCCACCAGGCCGAGCACGATCGCCATGACGCCGAACGTCACGGTTGCGGGACTGATACGTTTCACGTCAAAACTCCTGAGCACAAGGGATGCACGTCGTGCGGAAGATTTCGGTTAGACCTTAAAGTTGTTCGACAATGTTTTGAGGACTTTGCAAAAACTTGCTCCTCCCCAAGAGGAGCAAATCCAGTGCCGCGCCTTCGCGCGGTTCAAACACGCGGCCGAAACCGCGAGAGCGGGCGACGTTCAAGTTCTTGATCATCGGACTAGGCTCCCTGGCTGCGAAGCAGCAGCCATGCCAGCACGAGCCACGCTCCCATCGCCACCGGCACGGCAAACGGCAGGACGCGGCGGGCCTTGCGCGGGGGCGAAGCGGCCGTGGTCGTGCCGCCGCCACTGGCCGACTGGATGTAGCGCCGCCGGGCCGTGGAAAAGCCTTCGGTGACGGCGCTATTGGCCATGATCGCGATCGCCCCGCAGGCGGCGAGCATGGCCGCCACGCCAAAACTCACCAGGATCAAGACGGGGCCCATCCAGGCGCCGAGTGCCGCCAGCAGCTTCACGTCCCCCATGCCGCCGCCGCCCAACAGCCACGGCAGGATCAAGAGCGAGAATCCAACCGCAAATCCCGCCAGCGACAACAGCGGACCCATGCCGCCCGGGGCCAGCGAGTGATACGCCAGTCCTAGGCCAGCGGCACTGACGGTCAGCCAGTTGGGAATCTTCTTCGTGCGATAATCGAGCACCGCCGCAATGGCCGTTAGGAGAGCCACCGCTGCCGCGAATTCATAGCCGACGTGCATGACAGCCGCTCACCGGGCGAGGAGGATAACGCGGGAGCGCTGTGTTGGCGAATGACTCGCATGCGGCCGGCTCCCCAGTCGGCTGCACTAGTCTGGTCCTGCCGCCCGATGGCGGCGCTTTCTCCCAGTTTTTCCTGGCCCGGCGTCCACAGCCGGAGCGGCGGCTACGCCCCTCCGTCGGTTTTCGGCGTCGTGGGCACGAGCGTGCTCCGGTCGCAATCGATCACCGTCCCGAGGGAATCGACATACTCGCTGCCCGGAATGCCAAACAGCGGCAAGCCGACGAACGAGTAGGACTGGTCGAACTGGAGCACGGCTTCGGCCGTATCGCCCAGCTCGTCGATGATCACATCGCGGGCGGCCCCCAGGCCGCTGATGATGCCGATGACCACCAGGACGATCAGGAGCGTCCATTCAAAAGAGAGGACGCCGTCGTCCTCCCACCACATTTTGTTGAAAAACCGCCTCATTGCCGGCCCCTTTCAGGACTCTAGTTTGATGGAGCAAATCCAGGGCCGTTACGCCGGGTCATCGATAACGCTCGTCGGCGTTTGACCTGTCGGCGCACTGGTGCGTCCGCAGTCCTGGAAGAACTGGTCCGCCGCGGTTTCTTCGAACTCCATGTCCGGCGTAATGAAGTCCGGCCCGGCGTTGTCGGGATCAAATTCGAGCGATACCCCCACGAGGAAGAAGCTCTGGTTGAAGGCCTGGGCCGCTTCGGCCACGTCCCCCAATTCGTCGATGATCGCGTCGCGGGCCCCGGCCAGGCCGGAGACGATGCCGATCGTGAGCAGGGTGAGGAGCAGCGTCCACTCGAACGAGAGAACGCCGTCGTCTTCGGTCCACAGGCGGTGCAGTCGGTTCATGAGAAGAGATCCTGTTCCGGTAATCGAAAGGTTGTTCAGGCGGCTAGGCGCCGTCGGGGAAGAAGTCTTCAATCGGAATGCCGATGCCCGGCTCCTGGCCGAGCGGATCGGGGAAGGTCGTATCGCAATCGACGTAGATGAGGGCGTCGGTGAACGACGTGTCGCTGGATGAGCTGGTCGCGGTCGTGTGGACCAAAACGGCGAGCGGGAACGTGATCGTGTACGACTGATCGACGGCCAGCATCACCTGGGCGGTGTCGCCGAGCTCGTCGATGATCGCGTTGCGGCCGGCAGCCACGCCGCCCACGATGCCGATCGTGAGCAGGGTCAAGATTAGCACCCATTCGAACGCCAGGACGCCGTCGTCTTCGGCCCAAAGTGATTTGAGTTTCGCGGTCATGATGTTTTCCCGTGTATTTGTGGTGGGCGAGTTGTGGTGGGTCGGGCGGGCTGTTAAGGGCCGTCGCTGCCGTCGTCAACGTTTTGCGGGACCTGGCCCGAGAGGTTCTGGGCCCGGTCGCAATCGCTGTAGGCGAGGGCGTCGGTGAACGAGCTGTCGCTGGCCGACGACGATGGCCCGGTATGAACGATGACCTCAAGCGGGAAATCGATCGTCATCGAGTGGTCCAGAGCGAGCATGCCCTGGGCGACGTCGCCGAATTCATCGATGATCGCGTCGCGGACGCCGGCCAGGCCGGAGACGATGCCGATCGTGAGCAGCGTGACGAGCAGCGTCCATTCGAACGACAGCACGCCGTCTTCTTGCGTCCAAACGTGTTTCAAGGTCGTCATGATGGGGCTTTCTTGGGGTTCCCGTGTGCGAGGTGAATGATGGCGAGCTCTTACGAATCCGTGTCGGCTTGGCCGGCCTGGTTTTGTGCTCCAGCCGTCGTGCGTCCGCAGTCGGCAAAGCTCTGGGCGTCGGTGAACGAGGATCCGGCGGCGGAGCCCGGTTCCTCCAGGGCAAAATCCGTCCCGGCCCCGTCCAGATCAACTTGCAAGCGGAGCGGCTGGTCGAGGACGTACGAGTCGTCCAGGGCGAGCATGGCCTGGGCGGCATCGCCCAACTCGTCGATGACGGCGTCGCGGGCGGCCGACAGGCCGGCGACCACGCCGATCACGAGCAGCGTGACGATCAGGGTCCATTCAAACGACAGGACACCGTCGTCTTGAGTCCATAGCTTCCGGGCAAAATCGTTCATGGCGGAGCGCTTTCGAGGAGTTATAAAGTGAGTCCGCCCGCCCGCCAGGCGGAGCGGGCAGACTCGGGTGGAGTTAATCGTCGATCGGGTTCGACTACGAATCCGCGTCCAGAACCGACTGCGGGGTCTGGCCGATTGGCGCGTTGGTGCGGCCGCAATCGATGTAGAGCAGCGCGTCGGTGAACGAGCTGTCGCTGGCCGAGCTGCTGTCGGTCGTGTGCACATCGACGTTC
Organism: Planctomycetaceae bacterium; assembly: GCA_022614795.1. GTDB lineage: Bacteria > Planctomycetota > Planctomycetia > Pirellulales > Pirellulaceae > CAYLLN01. Next base: position 20,337 of record JAKEHX010000190.1, read on the forward strand.
AGCGGAAAGTCGATGGTGTACGACTGATCGAGAGCCAGCATGGCCTGGGCGACGTCGCCCAATTCATCGATGATCGCATCGCGCGCGCCGGCGAGGCCGGAGACGATGCCGATCGTGAGCAGGGTCACCAAAAGGACCCACTCGAAGGAGAGGACGCCGTCCTCTTCCTTCCACATACGAGCCAGAACATTCTTCATCCAAAACTCCTTGTACCAGGAACACCGAAAACACGTGTGGAGCGTCTCCACATAGAGGCGCTCCGTCGGCGCTCGCTAGTGCCCGATGCGCCGACTTTCTCGTGGCCACGCAAGATGCACCTTGTGTGCCACGCCAATTCCCGCGGCGGAAAAAACTTGCGCGGCAGCGATTAGCCCTTGCCCCGCAGGAGCTTGCGCGCAAAAGGATGTGCCCTGATGGCGGCGTCAAATGCGGGGGGATGTTGCCGCGGCGAAACAAACCGCGCTAGGACCGCGATGCAGTTTGTTTACGCGCACAAGCGCCATCGCCAAACGAAAACGCCGCCAGCTCCGCGGGATGCAGAGCTGGCGGCGACGTGTTTTCGGCGATTTCTCGAACCGCTTTTCGCACCTGGATGAAAGTGCGGAAAGCTGCTTTGATCTTTCGCCGCCGAAGGGCACTTTTCAGCGGCCAAGGTCGAAAGCCTGGCGAGAACATTCGCCGGTGTTCAATCGACTGACAAACGGAGTTAGGGATTGTGACGGTTGTGCCAGGCAGTGTTTCAAAACCTGACGCTTCGCCGGTCGCTAAAGTGCCGGCTGGACTTCTTCTTCGCCCATTGGCGGGGCGGCGGGCTGGGCCGGCTGGGCCGGCTGTCCTCTCCGCGGGAACTCGATCACCTTCATCTTGCCGCGGCCGCAGTCCTCGTAGCTACTGGCGTCGATGAAGACTGAATCGCTCGCGGCCGACGTCGGGCCGATGCCGCCGCCGAGGAATCCATGCGAGGTGAATCCGCCAAAGCCACCGAGGGTGTGGACGTGGATCGTCAGTGGCGGCTGGATCACGTAGGACTGGTCGAGGCTGACCATCGCTTGGGCCACGTCTCCCATTTCATCGGTCACCGCGTCGCGGAC
>JAKEHX010000191.1 GCA_022614795.1 Planctomycetaceae bacterium
GGTCGAACTGGGTCCCGGCGCTCGAGCCGCCGATTTCGATGTTGAGAGCCCCCGCCGCGCCTTGATTGTAATTGCCTGCGACGCCGAAAATCCCAGGCGAAAGGCCGGGGCTCACCACTCCGCCGGCGTTCGTGACGTTCGCGCTAACGGTACCCACGCCGTTGAGCAAGCCGCCGTTAATTTGGACGCCGGCGGCGGCACTGAATGTGCCGCCGGCCAGGTTCGTCGTGCCGGCGGTCTGAGCATACGTGCCATTCACCGTGAATATGCTGCCCGAACCAATGGTGACGGCTCCGGCATTGGTGCCCCTTTCCAGGACGAGAGTGCCGTTTTGCAGGTTCAGGAGGCCGCTGCTGTTGAAGATTGTGCTGAAGCTCGTGATGCCGTCGCCCGTGGCGCCGGTCCGCTTGATGAACGTCCCCAGGTTGTTGAAAGTGGGGGCGACGCCGGCGCCGGTAAGGTCGTTGTTCCCGTCGATGGTGAAAGTGCCGGTGGCCAGGTTGTTGAAGGTGGAGTCACTTCCGATGCTGATCGAGTTGTTTCCGCCGCCGTTATAGGCGGCGACGCCAGCGTTATTGAGTGTGCGGCCGCTGGTGAGGAGCAGGTTGCCGGTCAGGGTAAGGCCGCCGTTGGCATTGGTCACGCCGGGGCCGAACATGGCGGGCGGGAGCCCCGCGCCACCGGACCAGGTCGTAAGGCCGCTGACGTTGAACGTGCCGCTGCCGCCGAGCACGCCGCCGGTCATGGCCAGCGATGCCGTGTTGGCGGTGATGTTGAAATTGTGGGTGCCGCTGACGACCTGGGTCGCCCCGCTGATCGTGTAGCTGCTGCCGGCGTTGAAGTTTGTGGTGCCGGTGCCGGCGTGGAGCGCCAGTCCGGCGACCGCGATGTCCGCGCCGGCGTTGAAATGGTGTGTACCGCCGACGTCAAACCGGAGCGTGGTCCCGGCCTGAGTGACGAAGTCGCCCGTGCTGGTGCTAGTGAAAGCGCCTTCCAGAGAGAGCGTCCCGCTTTGCAGGTCTACAAACCCGCTATTGTTAAAGGCTGTGGTGAAGCTCGTGATGCCGTCGCCTGCAGCGCCTGCTCGTTTAAGGACCGTCCCCAGGTTGTTGAAGGCGGCAAAGGGGCCGGCGCCGAGGAAGTTGTTGTTCCCGTCGATGGTGAAGGTGCCGGTAGCCAGGTTGTTGAAGGTGGCGCTACCGACGGAGAGGGTGTTGTTGGCAATGCCGTTGTAGGTGGCGGCGCCAGCGTTGTTGAGCGTGCGGCCGTCCAAGAGGAGCAGGTTGCCGCTCATGGTGAGGCCGCCGTTGGCGTTGGTCGCGCCGGGGCCGGCCATCGTGCTGAAGACGCCCGGGCCGCCGGACCAGGTGGTCAGGCCGCTGACGTTGAACGTGCCACTGCCACCGAGCAGGCCACCGGTCATGAGCAGCGTCGTCGTGTTGGCGGTGCTGTTGAAATTATGGGTGCCGTTGATGATCTGAGTTGTGCCGCTGACGGTGTAGCTGCTGCCGGCGTTGAAGTTCGTGGTGCCGGTGCCGGCGTGGAGCGCCAGACCGGCGACCGTGATGTCCGCGCCGGCGTTGAAATCGTGTGTACCGCCGACGGCAAACTGAAGCGTGGTCCCGATCTGGGCATCGAAGTCACCCGTGCTGTCGCCGCTGCCTTCCAGGACGAGTGTGCCGCTTTGAAGCTCGACAAGGCCGCTATTGTTGAAGACTGAGGCGAGCCTGGATATGCCGTCGCCGCCGCCGGCCCGCTTGATGAATCTCCCCAGGTTGTTGAAAGAGGGGGAGACGCCGGCGCCGGTCAAGTCGTTGTTCCCCTCGATGGTGAAAGTGCCTGTCGCTAGGTTGTTGAAGGTGGAGCTACTGTTGCTCAAGACGTTGTTCGCGACGCCGTTATAGGTGGCGGCGGCGGCGTTGTTGAGCGTGCGGCCGTCCAAGAGCAGGAGGTTGCCGCTCATGACCAGGCCGCCGTTGGCATTGGTCACGCCGGCGCCGGCCATGAGGCCGCCGGACCAGTTGGTTAAGCCGCCGACATTCAACGTGCCAGTGCCGTCGAGCAGGCCGGCCGAAATGGTCAGCGTGTTGTTGAAGCTAAAGGCGCCCGGTCCGTCCAGGGCGAGCGTAGCACCCGAGATGCGGAACGGCTCATCACTGGTAAGACTGCTCAGGCTCACCGCGCCTCCCAACACGGAATTGTCGAAGATCACTTCGCTGCTTTGAGCGGTGTCGGGAATCACGACGGCGTCGCCGCTCGTGGGGGCAGTCACGCCGCCATCCCAGTTGGCGGGGTTGCTCCACAGGTCATTGAGCCCGCCCCCCGTCCAGATCCGCGCCGCCAGCAGGCAGCGGTCCTCGAGCGATTCCAGGTAGAGCCGGCGAAATCTGGCTGACCGATTCGAGATCGGGGCGGTGCGGTGCCCTCCTTTGGCCCGTGAGTTCCGCAGCCAAAGCGGCAGGATTGATTCGCGTTTCATTCTCAGGCCTCCGGGACGGGAGTCGGGGCTCAGGAGCCAGGGGTCAGGAGCCAATGACGTCGGCTCGTGCGCAGGGATTCGTTCCGTGATAAAATGAAAACGCCAGCGCCGCGGGCGCGCAAAACGAGCGTCCGGGCGCGAGCGCCCGCCTCAAATGCGGGTTCAAGGCCGGTGAAGTCTCGCTGTGATGGGCAGGCTTCACCGGCCGCTTATTTCAAGTGTCAGAATTCATCGTCTCTCTGACCCGTAGCTTGCTGTTCAAGCCTCGTCCGCCACTTCGCCGCTGATCCGTGTAGGCCAGCAGCGTCATAGAGTTGCACGAGACGCTCCAGAGCCGGCTTCAGCGCGACGTCGGGGTCCTCAGGGATCTGGGCCTCGCGATCTCGCATCCCACTGTGGCCATCCACCAGGAGCGCAATGGCGTCAGCGAATCGTCCGGCGTCGTAGTACACGGCGCCGAGGTCGGCCTGCGTTCGCAGCGTGCCAGGGTGGTCCGGGGCGAGTTTCGATTTTCTCCGCTGGAGCGTCTCCTCGAGCAGGGGAATCGATCGATCGAACTTCTTCATGGACCAGTACACCAAGGCCAGAGGGTGAGCGGTGCCGAGCGTGTCGGGATGGTCGGGCCCCAGCTTGGCCGTGCGGAATTCCAACACCTCCTTGTACAGCGCCTCGGCAATCGCGTGCTTCTCCTGCGAACAGTACAACGCCGCCAAAAGGTGCTTGCTGGCGAGAGTATCCAGGTTGTCGGCGCCCAGCCTGGCGGTGCGAAGCTCCAGCACTTCCTTGCACAGGGTCTCCGCCAGGTCATATTTCCCCTGAGAGCGATACAGCGCCGCCAGTCGGTGCTGACTGGTCAGGGTGTCGGGGTGCTCGGCTCCCAACCTGGCGGTGCGGAGTTCCAGGACCTGCTTGCATAGTGATTCAGCCAGGTCGAACTTGCCCTGGGAGTGATATAGCATGGCCAGATGCTGCTGGCTCTGGAGAGTGTCGGGGTGGTCAGGCCCGAGCCTGGCAGTGCGGCTTGCGAGCGCCTCTTTGTAGAGCGCCTCGGCCATCGCGAAACGCGCTTGGGCCCGGTAAAGCATCGCCAAGTGGTGCTTCGTTGCGGCGATATCCAAGCTGTCGGCTCCCAGAAGCCGTTCTCGTGTCTGCAAGGCTTTGACGAGCACTGCTTCGGCCTGCTTCCGATGGCCCAGTTCGTGCAGAGATATTCCCAGCGCGTGCTGGAGCCGGGCCACGACCAGCGGATCGCCCGCCGCCTCGCCTTCGAGTTGTTCGGCCGCTTCAGCTAGCCGCCGCCCCAGCAGGACGCGCACTGACACTCCTTCCCTGTCCGCGGCCAGCGGATCCACGTCCTGGATCATCGAGACCAGCGTTTGGGTTCCCATTTCGATCTGCGCCAGACGTTTTTGCGCTTCCTCCTTGGCCTGGCGCTCGCCCTCTGCCCGCTGTGCCTCCGCGCGCTCAGCCGCTACCGCGCTGTCTCGGGCTTGCTCCGCCCGAATCATGCCCAACGTCGTGCCGATGATGCCGCCCATCAGGGCCAACAGCACGACGAATGCCGACAGCACGGTCCCCCAGTTCTTCCGGAGGAATCTGCGGATTACATAGGCCCTCGATGGCGGCCGGGCCACGACCGGCTCGTCGGCCAGAAACGAGCGCAGATCCAGCTCCAGTCCACTGACCGTCCCGTAGCGGCGGCTCCGATCCTTTTCCAGGCACTTCATCACGATCCATTCCAGATCGCCAGCTACCTGGCGACGGAGCTCCGTTGCGTTGGCGCTGCGATTGGCGGCAATGGCCGGCAGCGTGCTCGCCGTACTTAGCCGCGTGCTCGGCTTGAGGGCTTCCTCTTCGCGGATCATTCTCAGCGTTTCGTCAAACGCCACGGTGCGCAGTCGCGAGTGCTCTAGTGGGGTCGAACCAGTGAGCAACTCGTACAAGAGGACGCCGAGCGAATACACGTCGCTGCGAGTGTCAATATCCAGCTGGTTGAGCTGCGCCTGTTCCGGCGACATGTACTCCAGCGTGCCGATCAGTTGACCGAATCCTGTGAACATCGTCTTCTCGGTCAGTTTCTGCCCGGTCGCCTTGGCGACGCCAAAGTCGATCACCTTCGGCATGGGCACCCCATCGTAGAGCGCCACAAGCACGTTCGTCGGCTTGATGTCGCGATGAATGATCCCCTTCTGATGGGCATGCTGGATGGCCTGGCAAACGGGGACAAACAGCGCGAGCCGCTGCTTGATCGTCAAGTGTTGTTCGTCGCTGTAGCTGGTGATCGGAACGCCCTTCACCAACTCCATTACGAAGTAGGAGCGGCCGGCGGCCGTTGTCCCGGCATCGAGCACCTTGGCGATGTTCGGGTGGTCCATGATCGCCAGGGCCTGTCGCTCGGCTTCGAACCTGGCCACGATTTGCCGGCTGTCCATTCCCGGCTTGACGATCTTGACGGCCACCCGCCGCCGTACCGGCTGCTGCTGCTCGGCCATATAGACCAGCCCCATGCCCCCTTCGCCGATCTGCTCCAGCAGCTTGTAGGGGCCGATCGAGGCGCCAACTCCTTCGGCAGGCTCGTCGCTCGCCGGTTGGTCTTTTGACGAGACTGGGGCGAGAAAGTTGCCGGCACGAGCGCCGGCTCCTAGCAAATCCTCAATCTCCTCCCGTAATGCGGTGTTGCCCTGACATACTCCGTCCAAATACCTGGCTCGCTCTGCCGACGATTGCAAATCGAGTGCCCGGCCAAAAATCGATTTCACATCTGGGGACGAATTAGGCATGGCAATTCCCCGGAAAGGGCCGTCACTATTCAGTGCGATTTACGCGCGGTGTGACTGCCAAAAAACAAGCAAATCTCAGTCGCGCGCCTGGCGGTGGTCCTGCTCAACCGCCCGAAAGAGCCATGCGCGGCCATATGCCCAATCGCGATACGCGGTTCTGGCTGAGATTCCCAGTACTTCCGCCACTTGTTCAATCGTCAGACCGGCAAAGCAGTGCAGCTTTACCACTTCTGCGGCTTGGAGATCGGAGGCGGCCAGCTTTTGCAGGTTCTCATCAATCGCCAGCAGCTCATGGGGCGGCGCATCGACGCCAATGTGAACCTCCGAAAGCTCGATTCGTTCCCGTTTGCCGCCATGTTTCGCCCGCCGCTTCCGCCGCGCGGCTTCTATCAGGATGCGCCGCATGGCCTCAGCAGCGGCAGCAAAAAAATGCGCGCGGCTGTTCCATGATTGAACCTTGCCCTGGTCCACGAGCCGCACGTAGGCCTCGTGAACCAGGGCCGTCGCTTGAAGCGTTTGCCCCGGCTTTTCCTGGACCAATTTAGCGGACGCTAATCTCCGCAATTCCTCGTACACCAGCGGCAGGAGCTGCTCGGCCGCTTGGGCGTCGCCGGCTTCTACCTGCGATAAGATGAGGGTGACGGCGGACATAGCCATCAAGATAACGAGCCGCGCTTCGCGACACCAGAAATTGCTTGCGACGGCAGTAGCCTGCTGATCGCCTGCAGGAGAATGTGTCACAAGTCGATCGTGTTAAAGCGGAGTCTCCTGTCGAGCAAGCAGAGGCCCGTGGTATGCCACGTGATAGGCGAGCAGCCACGTGCTGTGGGTTGTCTTTGTCACGTGGAATCCAATTGTCTCGAGCTCCCAGCGTTCGCGTTCCATAACTTGTCTCCTTGAAAGGGGTTTCAAAGAGACAGTAGGAACGCGAACGTCCTTCTCAGCTACCCGCTAGCAAATGAATAATGCTGACTGGTCAGGGCTTTAAGCTAGCACTGGACATTGCTTGACCCGCTGCGGGCCGCTTCTACGATTGAATCGAAATCTTTTGATGCGGCAGGCCATTACCTGCCCTCTCTGCTCCACGACGGAGCCGCGCTCGATCGAAGAGCGCCGCGCAAGGCTGCGCCTCCCACCGCAACCGCCCTTGGAGTCTTGTCGGATGGATCGACTTCGTATTGTTTGCCTGCCCCTCGTGCTGGCCGCCGTACTGCCGCCCGTCGCAGCCGCCGAAATGCCCCGGGTCCATTTCGACATGCCGCTGACGATCGCCTGCCGCGACGTGACGTCTCCGGAATTTGCCGCCGCCAATCCCAGCCACAAGCTGATGGAAGCGCGCTTTGAGATTTCCACGCTCCTGTTGGCAGGCGAAGAGCGCGACCTCGCGCAGCTCTTCATCCGCATCGACAGCCCCCAGCGAACCTTCTCGGTCGTCGATTATCTGCCTAAAACGCTGCACGAAACGCGTTACGCCAAGCCGATCGGCATCACCAAGACCGACGAGAAGAATGCCTCCATCGGTATCAACTTCTCGGGCAAGTACGAGGTCTTCACGTCGGCCGGCGCCAATGCCGGCCTGGGACAGAAATCAACATCGTGCGTCAAATACGATCTTCTGCCGCCGCTGGAAACGGTCGCCTCTAGCGGCACGCTCCTGCGCGGGGCGGGCGTATTCTTCAAACTCAAAGGAAGTGAGCGGCGGCTGCTCGAAGGGGCCGCCCAGTTCGCCCTCGTCCTCCGCGTGCCAGGCGACTGGCGGCTCGACCGCGTGCGCGTCCACTGCGAAGCAACCGCCATTCAGCACGGCCTGATTGACTCGCTCGATCAGACGGTTCGCGTCGGCCAGCGCGACTTTGTCGTCGCCCTGCATCTGGCAGGGGACGAGCCCGCCCGCCTCGCAGCCGAACAATCCGCCCGCGAAACCACGACACCCAAAAAACCCACCGAAGAGCGCACGAGCACGAGGCCCTCTCTCAATCCCACCTCCTGGCTCCCCAAGCTCCAATAAACGACTCTCGGTCCCTCCATCTCTCTGTCTCTCCATCCCTCCGTCGTTGTTCCGCTCCCACTCAATTTTTCCTCCGCCGGGGTACTTGTCGGCTCACGCCACTTTGTGCCATATTTCACAATCTTTCGCGGCTGCCGGGGCGTGCTGGCGCGATGCATTAGCCTCCCCGGGCGACGACGGAAGCCGTTGCCTGCCAACGCCTTCCGCCCAATGCATTGAACCGGGACGTCCGGGACCCGGCTGGGCACGACCACTGTGGCACAATTCCTGAACGTTGAGGTCTTCAGCCGGCTGGCCGGCCTGGCGGGCGGCTCCGTGTCCGCAGATTCGTGGATGGGCTACGCCGCGGCTGCTGCAATTCACATCCTGTTCTTGATCCACGTCGTCGCGGTCGGCGCCCTCGTCTTCATCTGGCTCGAACGCAAAGTCGCCGGCCGTATTCAAGACCGCCTCGGTCCCACGCGCGTCGGCGGCAAATTCGGCTGGCTCCAGACGCTGGCCGACGGCATCAAGCTGATCGCCAAAGAAGACATCACCCCCAAAGACGCCGACCCGCTCCTCTTCAAGCTTGCCCCCTACGTCAGCTTCGCCGCCAGCTTCACGGCGTACATGGCCCTCCCCTTCGCCAACGGCTGGGCCGCGCAGGAAATCAACGTCGCCGTCTTCTTCATCGTCGCCGTGTTGGGCCTGGAAGTCTTCGGCGTCATCCTCGCGGGCTACGCTTCCGGCAGCAAATGGTCGCTCTTCGGCGGCATGCGCGAAGCGGCTCAGGTCGTGAGCTACGAAGTCCCCATCGGCCTGTGCATCGTCGTGCCGGTGCTCATCGTCGGCTCGATGAACCTGGTGACCATCGGCGAGGCCCAAGTCGGCTTTTTCTCGAACTGGCTGATTTTCCACGATCCGTTCACGTTCCTGGTCTTCTTTGTCTATTTCACGTGCGCCGTCGCCAGCGTGAACCGCGCCCCGTTCGACCTGGCCGAAGCCGAAAGCGAGCTGGTCGCCGGTTTCCACACCGAATACTCCGGCCTCCGCTGGAGCTTCTTCTTCATGGCCGAATACGGCTCGATGTTCCTGGTCTCGGGCCTGGCCGCGATTTTGTTCTTCGGCGGCTGGAACGGTCCGATTCCGATCTTTCACATGATCGGTTGGGCCTATGAACAGGGCGAGACTGGGTGGAGAATTACTGGCTACATTGCCCAGGTCGCCGGAGTCTTGAATTTCATGCTCAAGGCGGTACTTGGCGTTACCGTGATGATGTGGGTCCGCTGGACGCTGCCGCGGCTGCGCATCGACCAGGTGATGACGACTTGCCTCAAATACTGCGTGCCGCTGGCGGCGTTTTGCTTCATCGGCGCGATGCTGTGGAAGGTGTATGACGTATCGTCGCCGCACGATCTGCACGGCTACACCTACGGCCGCTCGTTTGCCGAAACCCGCGAGAACTGGGTGCTGGCCAGCGAAGATAATGCTTCACGCGCTGTAGGCAACGCCCTCCGTGGCGTTCCGGAATCGGGAACGACCGAAGCGCAAGCGAATAGCAATCGCACCTCACCGCACGCCCACGCAAGCGTGGGACGTGGCACCCCGGATGTAACCGCGCCCCTCGCCGCCCAGGAGGTGAACTAGCATGCTCCTGGCTGCGATCGATTGGCACGCGCTTCTGTTCCTGCTCTTTGCGCTGGTCGCCTGCGGATTTGGCGCGGCCGTGTTGCTTACCAGCAACGTCGTCCGCATGGCGTTCTACCTGACGCTGTGCCTCGGCGCGACCTCCGGCCTCTTCTTCCTCGCCGGGGCCCAGTTCGTCGGTGCAATGCAGCTGATGATCTACGTCGGCGGCACGCTGGTGCTGCTCATCTTCGGCGTCATGCTCACCGCCCAGGCCCGCTTCATCTCGATGAAAACGGGAGCCGGCGAGTGGATCCTCGGCGCGATTGTCGGCAGCTCGCTTCTGCTATTGCTCGTGCGGGCCGGTTTCAGCGTTGAAAGCTGGAGGCTTCCGCGTCTCGATCGCGACAAAATCACGCTTGCCGAGGGCCAAACCAGCACGGCCATTGGCTTGGCCCTGACCAGCGTCCGCGTCGATAAGCTGAGCGCGCCCAACGAAAAACTCAAGCCCGGCATGTCCGGCTACCTGCTGCCGTTCGTGATTGTCTCGATGCACCTGTTGGTAGTCCTGATCGGCGCGGGCTACATGGCCCGCACCAAACGCCTCGGTGTCAATCGCGCCACCGACCGCCCCGTCGCCCAGGCCCCTCCGCGCGACCGCGATCGGTCGTTCTTCGTCTCCGCCGGCCTGGCGAGCGGCATGATCGTTAATTTGCTATTGGCCGTCGGCTGCTGCTGGCTCGTCGCCAAGCCGCTGGCGATCACAGGCAATGCCGCTCCCACGAACCAATTTTTGCTTCAGCTGGCCAAGGCGATCGATGCCGCCCCCAGCTGGCTTTTGCCGACGCTGGGCCTGTTGTTCCTGGCCAATGTCCTACTGTTGGTCGTCGTCTGGTACTGGCAAAAGTGGGGCGTGGTGGGCCTGGTGATCGTGCCGCTGGTCATGGCCTTTTTGATCGCCAGCACGAGCCTCGGACAGGCGGCCGCCGTGACCATTGCCCTGATCGCCCTGGCTCCCGTCGTCCTCCTCATCCTGCTGTTATGCTCCGGCCGCCCGACGGCCTGGTCGCAGATGGAATAACCGCAATCGACATGGACTCCTTCCCCCCTCCCATTACCGTCTCACACTACCTGGTGGTCGGCGCTGTGCTGTTCGTACTGGGGGCGGTCTGCATGGCGACCAAGCGCAACGCCCTGGGCGTCTTGATGGGCATCGAGCTGGTGCTCAACGGGGCCAACCTGAATTTCGTCGCCTTCGGCAGCAGGTTCCTCCGCCAAGACACGCTGGGTCTCGACGGCGAGCTGATGGCCCTATTCGTGATCGTGCTGGCCGCCGCCGAAGCGGCCGTCGCCTTGGCCATCGCCCTCAACTTTTATAACAACCACACGACGATCGACGTCGATCACGCCGACGATCTCAAAGGCTAATGGACGACTCCCTGAGAACCCTGCTGGGCGTCGCGGTGCTCCTGCCGCTGCTCTCGTTCTTCGTCATTTGGCTGTTTGCCAATCGACTGGGAAAGAGCGCCGCCTTTATTGCCGTCAGTGCCATCGGCGGCGCGGGAATTCTCTCGTTCATTTCGCTCTGCATGTGGCTCAATGAGCACTGGCCGGAGGGCATCAGCCACGCCGACGCGCACCCCCCTCATCAAGCCCCAGCCGAGGGCGGCCGCAAGAGTAGCGCCAGCCCCTCCGACAAGCACGGCAGCGCGGGCAGCCTGCCGCTGACTTTGGTCGCCGCCCAGGTTCCGCACCCCGAAACGGCCGAAATTCACGCGGTTCCAGCCACTGGCGACAAGCCCGCCGAAGCCGCCGCGGAAAGTGAATCACACCACAAGGGCAAGATCGCCTACACCGGCGAGTATTACACCTTCGGCGAGTTCGGCCCGCTCCGGATCACGATCAGCTACTACATCGACGCCCTCACCGTGGTCATGTTCTGCATGGTCACGCTGATCGCCACGCTGATCCACTGCTACGCCATCGGCTACATGGCGGACGAGCTGAAAGACGTGACCGACCACGAGGTCACGCTCGCGGGCGGCCATCATCTGCACCGACCCGGCCGCTTCCCCCGGTTCTTCCAGTATCTGTCGCTCTTCTGCTTCAGCATGCTGGGGCTGGTCCTGGCCGGCAACATTGCGATGGTCTTCGTTTTTTGGGAGTTGGTCGGCATCTGCTCGTACTTCTTGATCGGCTTTTACATCGAGCGGACCAGCGCCTCGACCGCCGCCAATAAGGCCTTCATCGTCAACCGCGTCGGCGATTTCGGCATGATCATCGGCCTGTTGGCCATTTGGTCGAGCCTGGGCACCTTCGCCTTCGGCGATATCGAGCGCGTCGATGCTCAGGGAAACAAGGTCGTCGAGCGCGGCATCTTCAGCCAGGTCCGCCCCGGCCCCGATCACCAGATCGTTGTCCCAGCCAGCATGATCGCCGCCGATGCGGTACGCGATCGGACCGTGACTCCAGAAACGGCGAATTTGCCCAAGGAGCGGCAAAAGACATTTGCCCAAGAGGCCGTCGCCGTCTATCGCGACCATTCCCGGGATCCTGCCGGCTGGAGGTCCTCGGAATCGGAAATTGCCTCCCGCTTTGGCGGCCGTGGCTATGGCTATTGGCTGCTCGTCGTTGCGGGCATCGGCATCTTCTGCGGCTGCGTGGGCAAAAGCGCCCAGTTCCCGCTGCACACTTGGCTTCCGGACGCGATGGAAGGCCCGACTCCCGTTTCCGCTCTCGTCCACTCGGCGACGATGGTCGCGGCCGGCGTTTATCTCGTCGGCCGCTTCTATCCCGTCTTCACGCCCGAAGTGCTGCTGGTCATTGCCACCATCGGCTGCATCACCATGCTCCTGGGAGCGACGATCGCCTTTGCCGCGGTCGATATCAAGCGCGTCCTGGCTTATTCAACTGTCAGCCAGTTGGGCCTGATGATGCTCGCCCTGGGGGTCGGCGGCTGGCTGGCCGGCGTGATGCACCTGATCACGCACGCCTTCTTCAAAAGCATGCTCTTCATGTGCTCGGGGTCGGTCATCCACGCCGTGCACACCAACGACCTGCGGAAGATGGGGGGCCTGTTCAGCAAAATGCCGGTCACCGCGATCACCATGCTCATCGGCTGCCTGGCGATTGCCGGCGTCGCAGTGCCCTTCGTGCTCGGTTTCTCAGGCCACTACTCGAAAGACGCGATCCTCGAGCAGGCCTATTCGTTCGCCCACACGCCCGGCAACCCAGCCTACACCAGCATCTTCTTCGCCCTCGCCCTCGGCGGCGCGGCCCTCACGTCGTGCTACATGTTCCGCATGTGGTTCATGACCTTCGTTGGCCAGCCGCGGGACCAGGAAAGGTATGACCACGCCCACGAATCGCCGCCGGTCATGGTGCTGCCGCTGGTGATCCTGGCGGTGCTGGCGACGGCGGTCGCCTGGGATTTTCGCCTGATCGGCGCGGCCATTGTCGCCGGGGCCTTTTTCATCCTCCGCGGCGTCGAAAAGGGCTGGTTCCTCCCCGCGGCTGGCGGCCACGGGCACGACGATCACGGCCATGGCCATGGGCACGACGATCATGGCCACGCCGCGCACGCGCACGGCCACGACGACCATCACGCCGCGCCGTCCGAGCCGCCGCTCAGCTGGTCGTGGGTGGCGATCATGCTGGCGGCCACCATCGTGGGAAGCCTGTTCACGAGTATTGCCCTGCCCGTCACCATGCTGGATAACCTGAGCCTGGCCAGCCTGCTCAATGAGGCCCGCCCCGACGGCTTGCGTGCGCTCCCCGATGGCACGTATGCCGACGCCAGGGGGCGCTGGGTTGCCGCGACCTGGCCGAACGAACACAAGAGCCACGCCGACCACATCAAAGTGCCCGTGACGCTGATGGCCACCGGCACTTGGCTCGGCGGCATTTTCCTTGCCGCGTCGCTCTATTGGTGGGGCTACCTGAGTCCCGAAAGCGTCCGCCGCCAGTTCGCCCCGGTCTACAACCTGCTCTGGAACAAGTACTACTTCGACGAATTGTACGACGCGATCTTCGTCCAGCCGACGCTGGTCATTTCGCGGTTTATCGCCCTGATCGATAAGAACTGGATCGACGGCCTGATCGATTTTTTGGCTCGGCTGACCGTGTGGTTTTCCAACGCCTGGGATTTGATCGTCGATCGTGGCTTTGTGGATTCGATCGCCAACCTCACGGCCACGTGGACCTACTCGCTGGGCACGAGCCTGCGGACGGTGCAGACGGGCCGCATCCGCCAATACGTAATGTTCATCGTCGTGGGAGCAATCGCCATCTTCGTTTTGATCAGCTTTTTCTGGAGCCCGACTTTGGCTCGTTAAGACAGTGGCTCGTTAATCGGATTCGCGAAACATGTTAACGCCTGACGTACTGCTGACCCTGATCGTCTTCCTGCCTGCCATCGGAGCGCTGGCCGTGGCCTTCATGCCCAGCGACAGCAAGGATTGGATTCGCGTGGTCACGCTGGGCGTCACAATCGCCGTGATGGCCCTGGTCATCGGCGGTCTGATGGTGCCCGAGAACTTATCCGGCGGCTGGAACAAGGGGCTCGTCTTTGACACCGCTCAGGCCGACGTGCAGAACGTCGTCAACCTGCCGTGGATTCCGTCGTTTGAGATCGACTATTTCCTGGCCCTCGACGGCATCAGCTTTCCGCTCGTCGTGCTGACCGCCTTCGTTTGCCTCTTGGCCATGGCTGCGAGCTGGACGATCACCAAGCACGTCAAAGCCTACTGCATCCTGTTTCTGCTGCTCGAAACGGGCATGATCGGCGTGTTCGTCTCGCTCGACTTCTTCCTGTTCTACGTCTTCTGGGAAGTGATGCTGCTGCCGATGTATTTCCTGATCGGCGTGTGGGGCGGCCCGCGCAAGGAATACGCCGCGATCAAGTTCTTCCTCTACACGCTCCTGGGTAGCGTGCTGATGCTGATCGCCATCCTGATGCTCTATTTCTACAGCGACGTGAGCGATCCGGACCTGGTGGCACACCTGGATAAGTGCTCGCTGCGACCGGAAGTCCGAGCGCGGGCAGAAAAATTGGCGGCCGACCGACTGCCAGCGCGGGACGTGGTCGTCGCCGCCCGCGCGAAGCTGGCGGCGGCGCGCGAAGACGCCAAGGCCGGCACGAAGAGTGCCGCCGAAAGCGCCAAGGAAATCGAGGCGGCCGAGAAAGCGCTACAGACGGCGATCGCCGACGAAGCGGCCGTTACCGTCAAAGGCGGCGGCCCGCTGCACACGTTCAACATCCTGGCCCTCCAGCAGATCGGCCAAAACACCCTGCAATTCAGCCAGACGATTCAGTGGTGGTGCTTCGTACTCCTATTCATCGGCTTTGCGATCAAGGTGCCCACGATCCCGGTCCATACGTGGCTCCCCGATGCCCACGTCGAAGCTCCCACGCCGATCTCGATGATCCTGGCCGGCGTGCTGCTCAAGATGGGAGGCTACGGCATCATCCGCATCTGCTACCCGATCTGCCCGCATGGCGGCTACGACCTGATGTGGTGGGTCTGCGGCATCGGCGTCGCCAGCATGATCTATGGCGCTTTCGCCGCCCTGGCCCAGAAGGACTTCAAGCGGATGGTCGCCTACAGCTCGGTCAGCCACATGGGCTATGTTGTGCTGGGGCTGGGGGTCTGGTCGGCCCGCGCCGAAACCGGCTTCAATTCGTACTTCTGGGACATGGGGGTCAAAGGAGCCATGTTCCAGATGATCGCTCACGGCATCAGCTCGGCTGGCATGTTCTTCCTGGTCGGCGTCGTGTACGACCGGGTACACCATCGCAACCTGGACGAATTCGGCGGCCTGTTCGGCAAGATGCCCTATTACACGGCCCTGGCGATGGGCATCTTCTTCGCCGCCCTGGGCCTGCCCGGCCTGTGCGGCTTCCCGGGCGAGTTCTTCGTGGTCATGTCGGTCTGGAAGTTCAGTCCGCTGCTGGCCATCCTATCGGCAGCCGTCGTGGTGCTCACCGCGGGGTACATCCTCTGGGCGGTTCAGCGGGTGTACCTGGGGGCCGAATACAAAGGCCCACACGAGGACCACCTGACGCCGAGCAATTTCCGCGAGAACACGATCGGCACGGTGTTTTTGTTCTTTGCGATTCTGTTTGGAGTGTTTCCACACCTCGTGCTTCAGTACATGGACAAGACGATCGACAAGCAAACCAAGCTGCTGGCCAACTGGACCGCTGCCGTCAAGGAAGCCCAGCCCACCGGGCGCGCTGTAGGGAATGCCCTCCGTGGCGTTCCGCCGCCGGTCGCCGCCGAACCTGTAGGGAACGCCCTCCGTGGCGTTCCGGAGCCCGTCGCCGTCGAACCGCCCGGAGCCGAGTAGGAAGAGAATCAAGTGAACCTGCACGACCTAGTCAGCCAGCTGATCATCGACAGTACGGGCTCAGCCAGCCTGATCACGCCCGACTCGAGCCTCCGCGCGTTCCTGCCGGAGCTGGTGATCTGCGCCACGGTGCTGGCGATGCTCTTCGTGCGCTTGTTCCGCGTCGGCCGCTACGTCGATATGTTCTGGATCGCCCTGGCCGGCTCGATCGCGGCCCTTTATTTCGCCGCCCCGTGGGATCATCTGGGCGCCGTGCTCACCGCGGATCAGGCCGCACATCCCGCTGCCGTGACCCGGATGGAAATCTTCACCGGCATGCTGGTTTACGACACATTCTCAGTCTATGTCCGCTCGGCCCTGTTCCTGTTTGCGATCCTGTTCGTCATCTTCACGCGGCTCTCCGGCATTCCCGACCACGAAGATTCGCCCGACATTTACACGCTCGTACTGGGGGCGACACTCGGCATGTGCCTGATGGTCACCGCCAATCACCTCTTGATGGTGTTCATGGCGGTCGAAATGGCCAGCGTGCCGTCGTACGTCCTGGCGGGCATTCTCAAGGGCCGCCGCCAGGCGAGCGAAGCGGCCCTCAAATACTCGGTCTACGGGGCGGGCGCCGCGGGTGTCATGCTCTACGGCATCAGCCTCGTCGCGGGCATCCTCAATACGGCCCACATTCCGACGATCGCTCTCACTTTGGCCGAGAAGTTCAGCGGCGGGCTGTCGGCCGTCCCATCCGGCGAGCTGATGGTGCTGGCCCTGGGGGCCTTGCTGATTTCGGTGGGCCTGGCGTTTAAGCTTTCGGCGGTCCCGTTCCACTTCTGGTGCCCCGACGTCTTCGAGGGAGCCACGGCCGAGGTCAACGCGTTCCTTAGCGTCGCTTCCAAGGCGGCCGCTTTGGCATTGCTCGTCCGCGTGGCCCTGGGGATGGGCGTCATTGCCCCAACTGGCTTTGCTCCCGGCGAGCGCTGGGCCAAAACGCACCAGAATGCGCCTGCAACCACGCCCACTTCAACCGACAAGACCACGGACCTGTTCTATATCGCCCAAGAGCCGGTCACCGCCGCGGGCGCTGCCGCTGCCGCTGACAGCACTGCCGAGCCGGCCAAGCTGCCGGCCATGCAGTCCCTCGCCCCGGTCCGCTCGTTCACCGCCAAGTTGATCGCCTTTTTCGCGATCATCACATGCACGTTCGGCAACCTGGCCGCCTATGGCCAGACGAACATCAAGCGGCTGCTGGCCTATTCGACGATCGCCCACGCCGGCTACATGATGATGCCCGTCGCCGCCGTCGTGGCGATGGCGGGCATCGACAATGCCGGCGCGGCCCGCGGCATCGCCGGCCTGGCAATCTATATCGCCGTCTACCTCTTCATGAACCTGGGGGCCTTCGCGGTCGTCGCCTTCCTCCGCAACGCGATGCGCAGCGAGGAAATCGCCGACTACGCCGGCCTGGTGCGCCGCTGCCCGCTCACGGTCGTTTGCTTCTCGCTGATTCTGTTCGGCCTGATCGGCCTGCCGCCGCTGTCGGGCTTCATCGGCAAGTTCGCGATCTTCGCGTCGCTGGTCGATGGCTGGCGGGCGGTCGAAGCGGCCGGCCAGCCCGGCTTTTACCTGCTGCTGCTCTTGATCGTGGGGGGCATCAACACGGCGATCAGCCTGTTTTATTACCTCCGCGTCGTGAAGGTCATGACGATCGACGACGAGCCCGCCGACCGGCCGCCGCTGGTGTATTCCGACGTTTCGCTGGCCGGGGCCTATCTCTGGCTGATCACGCTCCCGACCGCCGGCCTGATCGTCGCCTGGGATTGGCTGAGCGAAATGGCCGACGCCGCTGCACGGAACTTGATCGGCTGAAGATGAGCCTGGTCCTGAAGCACCAAATCACAAGCACCAAAACCAAACAAATCCCAATGACCAATGCACCAATGAGGGAAACGCACAGTGTTTTGATCAATCGCGTTTTGAGCTTCGTGCTTGTTTGAGATTTGGTGCTTGTGATTTGGGATTTCGACCGACATGGCAACCGTCAATACCATCGATGTTCTGAACCGCCTCTACATCCTGCACCACCGGTCGCTGGCGGTCTATCTGCACTACGCGCCCCCGTATCAGCTCGCCCGTCATGCCCGAGCGTCCGCCGTGCTCGCGCAGATGGTCGAGGACCAGACGCGGACGGCCGACAAGCTGGCTACTATGATTCTCGATGCCAACGGCCAGGTCGATCCGGGCGAGTTCCCGATGTCGTTTACCGGGCTGCACGATCTGTCGCTTGGTTATCTTTTGACGCAGTTGATCGAGCGGCAGAAGAAGCACATTGCTGCCTGCGAGAAGCTCGCCGACATGCTCCACCTGGCCCCCTTCGCCCAGGCCGCCGCCCGCGAAGCGGTTGGCGAAGCGAAGGGACACCTCGACAATCTCATCGAGCTGGCCGCGGAACCGGCCGCGGCCTGAGTAGTAGGCACACTCGGTGTGCCGTTAGCGGGGACGGCACACGGAGTGTGCCTACTACGATGAAATTCTTCGACACCCACGCCCACCTGGACGACGACCAACTGGCTGGCGATGTGGCGGGGGTGATCGAGCGGGCGCGCGAGGCCGGCGTCGCCTCGATCCTGGCTGTCGGCACCACCGCCGCCAGCAGCCGTAATTGCCTGTCCGTGGCGACGAAATACCCCGGCGTCTGGTCGTCTGCCGGCATTCATCCCAACCACGCCGCCGAGGCGCTAGGCGCCGACTGGGACGAAATCTTGCGGCTGGCGGGCGAGCCGCGCGTGGTCGCACTCGGCGAAACGGGGCTGGATCTCTA
>JAKEHX010000192.1 GCA_022614795.1 Planctomycetaceae bacterium
ACATGGGGCTGGTGAAATCGACCACTGCGTCGAGGCGGCCAAACACCGGATTATTCTCGCGCTGGCTTGGCCCCCAGCATTGCCACAGCCACTCTTCCTCCTCGGGCGTAATCCGCAGCACCTCGCGGACCGCGAAGTCCTGGAAATACATCTCCGGCAGCCGCTTGAGGGCGTTCTGGACCGTGAGCGAGACGAAGTGGATGTACGAAAGCTGATCGGGCAGGGCCGCGACGGGCCAGGGAAACACGACGATCACGTCCTGCTGCCCATCGCGCAGATACACCAGGTGCCGCCGCCCGGCCTCCAGGTTCACCCCCGCGATCAGGGCCGCCTGTTCGTCCTGCGGCAAGCGGCGGAAGGCCTTTCGCACCCGGCTGGCGAGGTGATAGCCGCCCAGTCCAACTTCTTCGGCCAATGTCAGCACGCGCACACTCCTTTGTGCTGCATTGTCGCTGTCACCGGCCTGGGATGACAACCCGAGTTGTGACTATCATTGCCACCTATGACCACGCAGGCGGAATCGGCTTATGACGCGCTCGTCGATCATTGGCGCGAACAGGCGCTGGTTGCTTCGTGTCAGGAGCTATTGGTATGGGACGAGTTGACGCGGCTGCCAGACGGCGCTATGGAATATCGAGGACGGCAGATCGCGTACCTGGCCGGCAAGCACCATCAGCTCGCGACCGATCCCCGGATCGGCGAGTGGCTCGACCTGGCCGAACGTTCGCCGCTGGCGGCTGATCCGCTTTCCGACACGGCCGTGAACCTCCGCGAAGCCCGCCGGCAGTATGACCGGCTGATGCGGCTGCCGCGCGCCCTGGTCGAGGAGCTGGCCCGCCTGGTCACCGCCGCCCAGCACGAGTGGAAGCTGGCCCGCGAGGTCGACGACTTTCGCCGCTTCCAGCCGTGGCTGGCGCGGATGGTGCTGCGGAAGCGCGAGGAGGCGCTGTGCCTGAGCACAAGCTCCGAGCCTTACGATGCGATGCTGGGCGAGTATGAAACGGGCTTCTCCACGGCCGACGTGAGCGCGCTCTTTGCGGCCTTGGCGCGCGAGCTGCCGGCACTGTTGGTGGAAGTGCTCGCGCTGCAAACGCGCGCCCGCCGCCCCGCGCGCCCCGCGCTTTTGCGGCGCGAATATGCACCCGAGCGGCAACGGGAGTTTTGCAGTGCGATGGCCGCTACGCTGGGCTTCGACCTGGCCCACGGGGCCATCGGCACGAGCATTCACCCGTTCACGAGTCTCCTGGGGCCCGGTGATTGCCGGATTGCATTGCGGTTTTGCCCTCGCGATCTGCGCGAAGGGATTTTTGGCTCGCTGCATGAAATCGGCCATGCCCTCTACGACCAGGGACTGCCGCCTGAGCACTACGGGACGCCGCTGGGCGAGCCGGCATCGCTGAGCATTCACGAATCGCAAGGCCGATTGTGGGAAAATGCCGTCGGCAAGTCGCTCGGGTTCTGGCAACACTTCCTGCCGCAGCTCGCCAGGCTGTTTCCGGTGGAGATGGGCGACGCGAGCGCGGACGACGTGTGGCGGGCGGTGAATTTCGTCGAGCCGAGCCTCAATCGCGTACGAGCCGACGACGTGACCTACAACCTGCACGTCTTGATCCGCTTCGAGCTGGAACGGGCGCTTTTGACGGGCGATCTGCCGGTGGCCGACCTGCCCGCCGCCTGGAACGAGCGCTACCAGGCCCATCTGGGCATGACGCCGCAGGGCCCTCGCGAGGGCTGCCTCCAGGATGGCCACTGGGCCGCGGGCATGTTCGGCTATTTCCCCACGTACACGATCGGCAATCTCGCCGCCGCGCAGCTTCTGACTCAGGCCGAGCGCGACCTGGGGCCAACCAGCGAGCAATTTGCCCGCGGCGACTTTGCGACCCTGCGCACCTGGCTCAGCTCCCAGGTCTTTCGACACGGCAAGCGCTTCTCGACCGCCGAGCTGGTGCGCCGCACGACCGGCCAGGCGCTCGATTACCAGCCGCTGCTCGATGGCCTGCGCGCCCGGCACCGAGAGCTGTGGCAGTGAATTACGTTACGTAGCTGAAGTCGCCAGACTTCAGGAAACCTCCGAAACTCTGGCGCAATTTCATTCAAGGTTGATTGGCAAACATAAACCGGTTTCAATGTGTGTGCAGGATTCGATCGCAACACAGGAGGACCGCCCCATGCTTACCGTTGCCGATTCGCGCTGGTTGGGCCCGCGCCTCTCGCGGAGGAACCTGCTGCACGTCGGGGCGCTGGCGCTGGGCGGACTCTCCCTCCCTGCCCTGCTCCGCCGCCAGGCCGAGGGCTCGGCGGATCGCGGCCGCGGCAAGTCGGTGATCATGATCTGGCAGCGCGGCGGGCCGTCGCACATCGACAGCTTCGACATGAAGCCGGCCGCCCCGCCCGAAATTCGCGGCGAGTTTCATCCGATCTCCACGAACGTTCCCGGGATCGAGATTTGCGAGCACATGCCCAAGCTGGCGACGATGGCCGACCGCCTGGCGATCATTCGCGGGATCAAGTCCACGGATCTCGGCGATCACACGCCCCATTTCATCCTCACCGGCTTTCCTGATCGCGGACGCCGGCCGACGATCGGCGCGATTTACAGCTACTTGAACCGCCAGCGGCGCGACATTCCCCCGTACGTCAGCACGTTTGGCTATGACTATGGCGAAGCGCATTACACGGGAGCTGCCCATCGGCCGTTCATTCCCGACGGTGCGGGCCTCAATAACCTCGCGCTCCGCCGCGAGTTGACGCTGCCGCGGCTGGATGATCGGCGCGAATTGCTGGCACAGCTCGACGCCCTGCGGCAGCACGCCGATCTCGGCGTCCCCGCCGGGCCTGATGCCTTTACCAATCAGGCAATCGAGATCATTGCCTCGCCCAAGGCCCGTGAAGCGTTTGACCTCGGCCGCGAGCCGACCGCCAGCCGCGAGCGCTACGGCGACTATTGCAAGCAGTTCCTGCTCGCCCGGCGGCTCGTTGAGGCGGGCGTTTCCATCGTCACGCTCAAGGTGGGCGACTGGGACACGCACGAGAACAACTTCCGCGACATGCGCGAGCAATTGCCGCTGTTGGACCAGGGATTCCACGCCCTAATCAGCGATTTGTACGATCGCGGCCTCGAAAACGACGTGGCGGTGGTCCTGTGGGGCGAATTCGGCCGGGCCCCGCGAATCAGCCGCATCGACGGCCGCGATCATTGGCCGCAAGCGGGGGCGGCGGTGCTGGCGGGCGGCGCTTTCCGCGTGGGCCAGGTGATCGGGGCAACCGACCGTCACGGCGGCCAGGCCACCAGCCAGCCCTACACGCCGAGCAACATTTTCGCCAATCTCTATCGCCACCTGGGAATCGACCCGGCGACGACGATCCCCGATTTCGCCAACCGCCCGATGCACGTCCTCGACGACCGGCAGCTTGTACGGGAACTGTAGCAGCGTGCGAAAGTCCCCATTGGAATGTTCAATTTGCAATGTTCAATTCGCAATTTGCAATTGGTCCATGAGCAGGAGTCGGCCCGGGTACGATGGCAAATTGGTCATTGAACATTGCAAATTCAGTAGTTCCAAGTCCGGCTAGATCAGCATAGGTGAACGCAAGAGGGTTCCTCAGAATGGTTTGTGTCAACAGACCAAGCCAA
>JAKEHX010000193.1 GCA_022614795.1 Planctomycetaceae bacterium
ACTTCTGCTCGCGGAAGAGCATGTCGCCCGTGGCGATCTGCTGGTCGGCTTTGCGGCGCTGAGCAATGTTCGACTGGTTCAGCGGCCTGGCTGGCGGGGCCTTGGTGGCGGCGATGGTCGTTTCCTGAAGAGGACCGATCCGCGGCAAGGCATTGGCCCGCTCGCGCAGATCCGCAACCAGGTCGCTGTCGTTCAGCCGCAAGAGATTGAGCACCTTGGCGGCCGTCGTCTGATCGGCGACCGGGCCGGGCGAGAGCACGAGGCTATTCAAATTGCTGGCCGGACTCGTGCTGCCGTAATAGTCGTAGAGCCCGATCGGCGTAGGGGAATAGTAGCGCGGGTAGTTGAAGCCGCCGTAGATGTAGCTCGGATAGCAATAGCCTGAGGAGTAGAAGTTCCAGCCGTAGTTGTAGTAGGGCCGGTAGCCGATTGAGAGGCCGATGCCGCCCCAGCCATAGCCACCCCAGCCAATGCCGCCGTAGCCGCCCCAGTGTCCGTGGTGGTGGTGCCCGTGGTGGTGACCCCAGTGTCCGTGGTGTCCGTGATGGTGATGTCCGTGGTGTCCGTTGCGAGCCTCGGCCGGCGTGGCCGCGGCGAGCAGGGCCGCCAGCATGGCAGCCGCCAAGAGAATCCGTCGCATGGCCCGTACTCCTTAAGGTTCTCGCCCGTCGCGACTTGCCCAGCGCGGGCGCTAATTGCCAGTAGCATTATCCGGAATGCTGGCACGGCTGGCAAGCGGAAAGAAGCCAGCCGCGAGCAGCGCGGCCGCGGCGAGGGCAAATGCGGCCCCCGTGCCAAACGCTGCCAGCGCGCCCCAGCCGTCGTAGATCCAGCCGAACAGCAGGCTCGCCGGCAGGGCGGCGATGCCGATCGTCAGGCTGAACCAGCCGAAGGCGAGCCCTTTGTGCTCGGGGCCGACGATCGCGGCGACCAGGGCTTTTTCGGCTGGCTCGGTCAGGGCATAGAAGCCGGCGTAGGCGAGGAAGAGCAGCCACGCGTGCCATGCGGACGCGGCGAATCCGAACGCGACGTACACGGCGGCATAGAGCAGCCAGCCGGCGAGGATCAGCGGGCGCGGACCGAAGCGATCGACGCACCCGCCGCAGAGGAAGTTGCCGCCGCTTTTGGCCAGATGAAACACGAGCCACAGGATGGGGAGCCAGACGACGCTGATGCCAAGCTCCTTGGCACGCACGAGGAGGAAGCTGTCGCTGGAATTGCCGAGCGTGAAGATCAGGAGGACGAGGAGATAGAGGCGGAAGCGGAGCGGGAAGGGGGCAAGGGAAAACGACATCGTAGTCGTCTCGCTCCGCGAGACGGATTCCTCACGCGGAGCGTGAGGACCACGGTGCGAATCATGCACACCCATCGCCACCAGAAAAAGAATCGGAATCCCCGGCACGATCGCCAGGAAAAAGAGCCACCGCAATTGATCGGGGAAGAGCCACATGAACGCGAAGGCGAAAAGCGGGCCCAGCGCCGCGCCCAAGTGGTCCATTGATCGATGGAAGCCGAAGGCGCGTCCGTGCTGCTCCCTGGGAGTTGAATCGGCGATCAGGGCGTCGCGGGGGGCGGTGCGGATCCCCTTGCCGGTGCGATCGATGGCTCGCAGCACGAAGACGTGCCACGGTGCGCCGGCCAGCGCCATGAGCGGGCGCGCCAGCACGGCCACGTAGTAGCCGACCACGACGAACGCCTTGCGGCTGCCGGCTCGGTCCGACGCGCCTCCTGCCCAAAGCTTGAGGAGGCTGGCGATCGACTCGCCGACGCCGTCGATCAGTCCCAGCTGGGCTTTGGTCCCCTTGAGCACGCCGATGACAAACTCCGGCAAGAGCGGCGCGAGCATTTCGCTGCCGATGTCGTTGAGGAGGCTCACCAGGCCCAGCAGGCGGACGTTTTTCGGCAGCGGCGGCCGAAGGGGGGCGGGAGTCGGTGATCGAGTGTCAGGATTCAGGGTTCAGAGATCCAAGGTCGAATGTCGAAAGTCGAAGGTCAAAAGGTTGGACGGCAATCCAATGCCGTGACGTTCGACATTCGACTTTCGACCTTCGACAAGAATACGCAGCGCCGTCAGCCCGTGAAGCCCTGCTCCCGCATCCAACCCAGGTAGTGGGCCGCATAGGCGTCGAGGTTGGCCAGCTCGCCGCCGCCCCAGATCGGCGAGCACATTTCGTAACTGGCCACGCCGTCGAAGCCGCCGTCCGCCAGGCCGCGGAAGAACGCGGCATAATCGATCTGTCCTTCGCCGAACTTCACCGCCCGCACCAGGTCCGGCTCGACCCGCGCGTAATTGACGACCGCCGGCTCGTAGCGGAAGCGGGGGAGGCGGATGTAGTCGGCATTGGTGGTAATCGCGGTGTGCGGGGCCATCCGCTTGGCCGCTGCATAGAGGTCTTCGCCACGAAGGAAAGGCGACCAGGCGTCGAAGCCGAGCTTGCAATTTGGGCGGTTCACGTCGCCGAGCAATTCGAGCAGGGCGTCGCTATGGACCGCGATGTCGTGATGGTTCTGCACGGCGATCGTCACTCCATAGTCCGCCGAGCGATCGCACATTTCCTGAAGCGAGCGGACGACGCTGGTCCAGACCGACTGCGGCGCGTGGCCGGGCGCTTCATACGCGGTGAAGACGCGGACGACCTTGGCTCCCAGGGCCTGGGCGATTCGGGCCAGCGACTCGACATAGGCGATCTGCATCTCCAGGTAGGGTACTTCCGCCGCAGCCGCCGGCGACAGGTCGGTATAGCCGCCGATCACCGCGCAGGTCAGGCGATGCTCGGCTAGCAGTGCCTTGATGCGCGCCAGCTCGTCGGGTCTGGCATCGAGAGGCGAAAGATGCGGCCGCTTGCCGGCCAGCATAACCGCGGGGTAGCCGAGCTGTGCCGCCTTGGCCAGAAACGCAGGCAGATCGAGCCGCGCCTGACCCCAAAAGCCGGCGTAGCTGACAGAGAAGAGACAAGGTTGCATTCAGAAATCCTCGCCCGCATGGTAATCCGCGCAAGCGAGGAAGGCGAGACGCTCTATTCCAGTTGCAATGTCTCCCTGCCCTGCGACGTGCTGGCAGCGCGCCAAACATCGATGTTGACCGTGTTGGAGACAAACTTCACTGCGCCATCTCCCATTACGACCTGAACTCCGCCCGGATGCAGGCTGCGCGATCCCATCCAAATCGGGAGCGTGCTCGTTGCCGTCAAAGTGCACGGCGGGTTAGGCAGACCCGTGACGCAGATGCCGCCCGAAACAACGTCCTGCAGGGGTGAATTGGGACCGCCGAAGGTCGTAAAGTAGTGAGCACCGCCCCACCAAGAATAGCCGCGCAGGTCGGTTCGCTTTCCTTGAATGACCTCGGCGGCCAGCATGGTTTGACTCGTGCCGTCGGTGATCGAGGCGAGCGTGCGCCCGTCGCGCGGCTTGGTCGCATCTTTCGGCAATCCAAAGGGCGCTTCTAAAAACGTGATGGGAGGAGTGAATGCTGTAAGGTTTGCCTGGTTGATGTTGGTGTTGCCGTAATTGACGCAGTAATTGTGACTCGTGACTCCATTGAGCGGTTTTTGCGGTTCGTCACTGGGGCAGGTGAGCGTCGGAATCTTCCTGCCCGTCACGTTGTCGCGATTGGTCGCGTGGCCATACCGCATGTTCGCGGGAATCGGCGGAGTGGCGGTCGGAACGGCCGTGTCGTTGCCGCCCCAGTTCAAATAAAGGTCCGTGAGAACTCCCTGCTCCATGTACGGCAATGTCAGAACAATCCAGGTGCCCCAGCAGCATTGGCTTGGCCCAGTGCCGGGTGGCAACGTGCCGAGCTGATCGTGGCGGTTGTGAAAGGCGATTCCCAATTGCTTCAAATTGTTCTGGCAGGAGGAACGACGGGCGGCCTCACGGGCCGCCTGGACGGCAGGAAGCAAAAGCGCCACCAGCACACCAATGATGGCGATGACAACGAGCAACTCGACGAGCGTGAAGGCGTAGCGCCTTATTCTCATAAAACACCCTTTTTCGAACTCACCGCGGAGGAGATGTAGGTCAACCGCCGAAGCCTCCGCATCATGCCGGCGGAACGAAGAAATGCGCTAGGGGACCTCGAAGTCGTACGTGTTGGACGTTCCGGACTTCGCTTCAAAGGTCAGCGTGGTATTGACGTTGTATTCGGGCGGGACGCGGTCCTTGACTGGCGGAGCAATCTCGCCACCCGGCTCGGACGGCGCAGCGACGTTCTCGGGCGCGGAAATCCGGACGGTGTACGTACCCGGCAACAGGCCCTGACCAGGCGGAATCGCGTACTTGCCGTCTTTGATTTCGCCGCCGGTGAAGCAACTCGGCGCAGGCGGCTTGGATTCGAATTGGATCGACCCGGCGTCGAGGGGCTGTCCCTTCAACTTGATCAAGCCCGAAACAGCAAGCTTGCCGCCGGTCTCTTCGCCGCACCCAACCAATGCACAGATAAGCATCCAGAGCACTATCCGCACGGAGAAGCGAGCAACTTGCATTGCGAACATTCCAGGAGTACGAAGAAGCCGCAGCCTAGAGCGACTTTGCTTCGGCTGCAGAAAAAATGTGGGACCTACGTTTTGCTAGTGGCAGCGCGCGGGAGGAGAGGAAGCGCACCAGGCGGGCTTCAACCAACTGAATTCAGATGGTGCGAATCGCGCGCCGAATCAGCACAAATCGCCCGAAGGAGTGGTCAAATCTTTCCCGGAAGGCCGGAGAGTGAACCTGGGCGCGAGATTTCTGGCGCAGAATTCCGCATCCCGAGGTCCCCGTCGATGAAATCCGGATGTTTTCTGCGCATCCAGTGCTGCCGAAGTGTGCAGACTGCTCAGCGCGGGCCAGACCCAACTCACGCTGGACATAAAGTGGGACTATTTACGCAGCCACTCACGGGCGTAGGTTTCGGCCTGCGCGCGGTTGGCGAAGACGCGGATCGAGCTGTCGGCTTTTTCGCGCTGATCGGCGGGGAGGGCTTCTACGCAGTCGCGAATCCATTTCTGGGCCAGCGCGGGCGAGTGGAACGTTCCCACCTGCCGCGGCGGCCGCTGGCCGGGAATCGACAATAGCGCCACACAGTGCGGAAATTCGGCGAACGGGTCGCTATAGGGCAGCTTCTTCAGATGCAGCACCAGGCGGCGCTCGTGGTCCTTGAGGTCCGCGCCAAAGTGTTTGGTAAACAGGTCCATGTTCTCGCGGACCAGGCCCTTGGGCTCGGCGGACGCACCAGCCCCTTCCAGCGGGCCCAGCTGCGACACGTCGCGCAGGTACGCGGCGAACTCGACCCGCTTCGCTTTGGCGAGGTAATGCGTCAGGGACCAGGCGGTCGCGTAGCCCGTCGAGGTGAGCCGCGGGGCCATCACCGTCAGCTCGATCATTTCGCCGCTGGGGTCTTCGGCGGCCCGGCTTTTGAGGTATTGCTCCAGCTCGAACATCCGCATGTCGTTGACCTGGCCGGTCCCTTTCCAGGTCAGCCCTTTGCCGGTGCTGGTGGGGGCGAGGTATTCGGCCAGCCCCTCGGCCAGCCACATCGGCCAGTGCGACAGCCGCTGCTGCACGCCGATGTTGTGCAGGATTTGATGAGCCCCTTCGTGGGCGATCGTCGAAATCGATTGGCGAATCGCCAAGTCGGGGCGGACCTGACCCAGCCGCGACTGCTCGTACATGAAGACGCGGTTGCTGAGCGTGTGGTAATAGGCGACCACGCCGTCCGGCAAGCGGCGATAGTTTTGGAACTCTTCCTCAGTGCGGAACATCACAACGACGAGCGGAATCTCCGGGCTGTGGGCGTCGATTCGCTGGTTCTCGGCGAAGGCCCGCAGCCCCTTCGTGTCGGAGAGCATCGATTCGAGGATGCGGCTGGTGGCGGTGGCGAACTCGTCGCTGGTGTTATAGGCGTAAACGTAGGGGGCGGTATTCGACGCTCGCGTTTTGAAGGCGGGAAACTCGGCCGCCAGGCGCTTGAGGAGGGCGTCCTTGCCGAGCGGCTCGAAGGGGCGGGCGGACGGCGCGAACTGGCCGGCCTGGCGCGGGACGAGCTGACCGTCGGGGAGCAGAACGATCGCCCCGTCGCCGACGCGGACGTGGATGCGGCCAATCGCGGGCTGGCCGTCGTCGCCGGCTGTGGAGACGGTTTCCCCTTTGGATTGGACGATCGGACCGGGGGCCAGATCGATCCCGAGCCGGCGGGGGTCAATCGTGCGGGGAGGGTCTTGGGCGGAGGCGCTTTGGGGGGTAGCGGTCGCTGCAGCCAGGGCTAGCGCCGGAAGAAGGAGGAGGCGGTAGCCACGGATGAAACGCGGGTTAAACACGGATGATTGACCGCAGAATGATGCCGGGGTGCCCACTGCATCGTAGCTATCGACGCGGCCGGGGGAAAGCAGCGGGGCAAGTGAACAGAGTGGCACATGATTTGCACGTTTGTTCCGTTCGCCAAACGACTGCCACATTGGCGAGGCCGGCGCGTCAACCAGAATTCTTAAACTGCATAAAGTGCATAACTTGCATAACGCATGTTTGTCGTAAGATGTTGCCCTGATTAGACTTACTGCTGTTTTTCGCGTTGGATGAAAAATCGGCGAATGCATGTAGGCTGGCACCAAGGGTCGGCTACAGCGAGGAACTGGCCTCGCTGACGCTTCGGGTTAGTACGTCGGACCCTGCGAAACTTGGGACTGTGGCTTGGGTTAGTAGCCATGGATGGGTGGCCGAAGTCTGAGTGGCCAAACGTCCAAGTCGCTTTTATTTGAAAAGCGGCTAGGCTGAGTTTTGGCGGGCCTTATCGTCGCAACCTGTTTCGAGAACGGCAGTTAGGATCGGTTAATATCCCCGGCGGAACGGCCAAAACGCCGTGCTCTGACAACATGCAGGGAGTCGCATTTCCAATGTCCAGAAAAGCGCTGTCCAAAACCCTCCGCATCTTTGCTTTGGGATGCCTCGTCCTGGGACTCGCTTTGGTCCTTGGCGGCCTGCCTGTCGCCGGGGCGGCTGATCCGACGTTTGTCGGCGTCCTTTCACTGGTGGTCGAGCCGGACGTGGCCAAGGAGCTGGGCCTTTCGGATGAGGTGAAGGGGCAACTCGTCGCCCTGATCGACAAGCGGGAGCAAGAGGTGCTGCCATTGGCAACCAACAAGGAAATGCCGGTCGAAGAGCGCAACTCGAAGCTGGCCGAGTTCGTCGCCGAATCCGAGAAGCAAGGGCTGGCTCTGCTGTCGGACGAGCAGAAGTCGAAGCTCGCTCAGTTGCGGATCGCGAAGCTGGGGATGCTCGGGCTCAACGATGCGAAGATCGCCACCGACCTGGGAATCACGCGCGTGCAACAGCTCGAGATCGAGAAGCTGATCAAAGAATACAACGACACGATGGCGACGGGGAGCGATTTTGTGAAGAAGCTCGCCCGCTCGTCGGCCGAGAAGCGACTGGCCGCCCTGTTGACCGACGAACAGAAAGCATCGTGGGAGAAGCTCACGGGGGCCAAGGCCGGGGTCGTCGCGCAGTCCGCTCCGGCAGCGGGTGCTCCTGCTACGGGCGCTAGTGGCCGCACTGGATCAAGTGCCGATTCGGGCCGATCGAGAAACGGCGCGGCTGCGGCTCAAAAGGGTGCGCCGGCGGAAAAAGGCCCCAATGGCGAAGTGCTCCTCAGGTTCAATTTCAGCTATGCCCCTTGGCAGAACGTCCTGGAATGGTTCGCCGAGCAATCGGACCTGTCGTTCTCCGCCGAGAAGTGGCCGCAGGGAACCTTCAACTACACCACCAGCCAGAAATACACACAGCAACAGGCGATGGACATCATCAACCGCGTGCTCCTGGTCAAGGGGTGGGTGCTGGTGGCCAACGAGCGGATGCTCATGCTGTTCGAAGTTGCCGACGGCCCGGTGCCGGAATCGTGGGTGCCGGTGGTCGCCAAGGAAGACCTGGAGAAGAAGGGCCGCTGCGAGTTTGTCAAGGTCGTCTATCAGGTGTCGAGGATGACGCCGGAAGCGGCCGATGCCGAGGCCCGCAAGCTCATTGACCCCAATCGGGGCAGCGTCATCCTGGTCAGCCTGGCCAAGCAAATCATCGTCACCGAAACGGTCGAGAAGCAGCTCTTAATTCGCGGCATGGTAGCGGCGGTCGAGGACTCCAAAGACGAGCGGATGGAGATCATCAAGCTCACGAATCTCCTGCCGATTGAGTTCATGGCCTTTGCGCGGCCAATCCTGCAAATACCCGAGGGAACCAATGCCACGCCGGACGGCTCGCTGAAGATCGTCGCCGACGATCTGGGCGGGCGGCTCATCGTCAGCGGCAAGGCGAACATGGTCGAGTCCGTCAAGGAATTAGTGAGACAGCTCGATTCGGCTGACGGCGGTGGGCAGAATCCGCTCATCCCCGAAGAGCGGCCGCAGCTCATCATTTACACCGTCAAGCTGGCCGATCCGGCGACGGTCCTCCAGGTGCTTCAGACGCTGCTCACCGGCAGTCCCGACGTGCGTCTGACGCACGATGCCAAGACCGGCAACATCATCGCCCTGGCCAAGCCAACGCAGCACGCGACGATTCGGGCGACGATCGACGAGCTGGAAGGCAAGGGGGGCGCGGTCGAGGTCTTCAAGCTGCGCAAGGCGGACCCGGCCCAGATGGTCCTCTCGATCAACAAGCTGTTTGGCGAAACCGTCACCAGCGGCCGCGACCGCGACCGCGGCGGCGACCAGGCGGCCGCGGGCGGGCCGCGAGTCGATGCCGATCCGATCAACATGATGCTGTATGTAAAAGGCACGCCGTCACAGATCGAGGCAGTGAGGCAATTCCTGATCAAGATCGGCGAATCGGGGCTGGGCGCCGACGATAAGACCATCGCCGCCGATCGGAAGAAGGTGCGGATGCTGCCGCTGGCGTCGCGCGACGCTTCGCAGGTGCTGGAGCAGGTCGAGGCGCTCATGGGCACTACGAAAATTCGCTACGTCATGCCGGCCAACATGCGCGGACCGGCTATTCCGCAGGGGAGCTTCCGCCCGCAATCGCCGGAGGTTTCGGAGGCCGAGAAGCTATTGAACGAGCTGACGCCGCTTAATCGGGGCGCAGCGCCGCGTCCGCAAGGAGCCGGGAGCGACCTGACAGTTCCCGTGCGGCCCGCGGGTGAAATAACAACTCCGAAGGCTCAGCCTGCACCCTCCGCGCCGGCTCCAACCAAGGATGGGCAGTCGCGGCGCGGGATTACCGTTCCGCTAAAGTACGTCGCTTACCAGGCACCGGCGGAAGGCGCCCAGCCCGCAGCTCCGGCAACGCAGCCAGCGGTTCCAGGAACACAGTCGCCCAGCGATGCTCCAGCGACACAGCCTGCTCCCGACGCGACCGAACAGAAAGCGCCAAGCGAGATCGTCGTCGTCGCCACGCCCAACGGAATCATGATCCGATCGGAGGACCTGGACGCGCTCGATCAGTATGAGGAGCTGGTGCGTGGATTGAGCCCGGGCACCGGCGGCAAGCGCTACACCGTCTATTACCTCAAGTATGCCAAGGCCGAAATTGCCTCGTCGCTGCTGACTGAGATGTTGACCGGCGCTCCGGCCGATTCGGGCGGTGGCGGCGGCAGCTTGATGGGTGATCTCGCCGCGCAGATGGTGGGCGATATCGGCGGCGGCCTGTTGGGCGGATTGCTCGGCGGCGGCGGAGCCGGCGGAACGGTCACGCCCACCGGCGCGGCCATCATCACGCCCGATCCGCGGCTCAATGCCCTGGTGGTCTCGGCGACGCCGCGCGATCTGGACATCATCGAGCAGCTCTTGCAAGTGATCGATCAGCCGCAGGGCCCCGAAGGGCAGCAGATTGTCGCCCCGCCGCGGTTCATTCCGGTGAATAACAACCGGGCCGACGACGTGGCAGCCATCGTGAAGCAGGCCTATTCCGGCCGGATCATGGGCGAAGGGGGCAGCGGAGGCAGCCGGGGCAATCCGCAGGAGGAGTTTCTTCGGGCGATGCTGAGCAGTCGCGGGCGCGGCGGGTCCAATAGCCGCCAACAAAGTCGCGGCGAAGAGGCCAAGATGACGATTGCCGTCGATGCCAAGAGCAACTCGCTGATCGTTTCGGCGCCGGATTACCTGTTTAACGAAGTGAAGCAGTTGGTCGAGCAGCTGGATGTCGTGGCGGTGGACCCCGAGCAAACGGTCCGCGTCGTCGCCCTCAAGCGGGCCAGCGCCAGCGTGGTGCAGCAACAGCTCACTTCGCGGCTGGGGCCCAATGCCACGGTCCGGACGGCCGGCACCGCCACCAGCACCGCCTCGAGCGCCCGCACCTCCACCACGCCTGGCAGCACCCAGCCGGGCCAGCAGCCTGGCGGCACCGGCACTCAGCAGCCGCAATTCAACCCC
>JAKEHX010000194.1 GCA_022614795.1 Planctomycetaceae bacterium
GCACTGGTCGCAATTGGCAAACTTCGATGCAGGCTGTCGGACAGACGGTGCTCGATCCGCAGGTCGCTCAGGCCCAGGCCGTTGCTGGACAGGCAAGCGGCGCTGTGCAGGGCTACGCCAATCAGGCCACCACCACGTTCCAAGGCTACGCCAATCAGGCCAACTCCACGTTCCAAGGCTACGCCGACCAGGCCAATCGCTGGAACCAGCAGGCAGCCAGCACTGCACAGCAAGCTGGCAATGCAGCCGGCAGCGCCGCTTCGCAGTTTGCCAATACGGCCCAGCAGATGGGTTCGCAGGCGCAAAACACAGGACGCGACTTGCAAACCGCCTGGAATGCCGGGGCAGCGGCAGCCGCACCGCCAGGCGCTGGCGCCGCTCCGCAAGAAGGCGCCTACGCACAATTCGCTCAGCCGGGCACGACACAAACCGCCCCGCCGCAATTCGCTCTGCCGCAGACGCCGCCGCAAGTCGTCCAGACTCCTGCGGCCCAGCCCCAGTTGTCGCAGGCGCCGCTCTTGCCGACCGCCAATCCGTTCATCGGGGCTGCTCCGAGTCCGTCGCCTGCTCCCAACGTGGCGACCGCTCCGCCGGCAGCGGCGCCGACCGCGAGCGCACCGCCTCCAAGCGTGGCGCCCGGCCCCGCCCTGCCCGTTCAGCCGATGGGAGCCTTGTCGGGCAGCCCGTCGCCGACGCTGACGCCCGATCGGGGACTGGTTCCCGCTTCGCAAGCTCCGCCGGTCGCGCTCGAGGGATATTGCGTGGTGACGCTGCTGGAACAGCGCAAGTGGAAGCGCTCCGACCCGAAGTATGGAGCGATTCACCGCGGCCGCACCTACCTTTTCGCGTCGGAAGCCGAGCAGCAGAAATTCCTGGCCAATCCCGACGGCTACAGCCCGATGCTTTCCGGATTCGATCCGGTGATCTTTGCCCAGCGCGGCGAAATGGTGGAGGGCAAGCGGAGCTATGGGCTGACGTACAACAGGCAGATCTTCCTGTTCGCCGACGAGGCGTCGCTCCAAGCGTTTTCGAAGGCGCCACAAAGCTATGCGGAAAGCGCCCGGCAGGCGATGATCCAAGCCAATTCCGGGGCCAGGTACCGGTAGAAGCTGTTTCAGAATTTGTTCCGTAGCTGAACTCGTGAGAGTTCAGGGAAGATTTCCTGAAGTCTCACGACTTCAGCTACGAGTTTGAAACAACCTCTACTCAGTCCGCCTCGCACAGGTCCCGCAAGTGCCGCCAGGTATAGAGTCCCTGGTGATGGCCGTCGGACCAGTGAATTCGCAGGGCGTAGTTCCCGACAAGCTGCATGTCGGTGATGGCGATTCCGGGATCGATGCCGTCGATCTCGACGATCCGCTCGCCGGTGATCTCGTCCACGCAGCGGGCGCACATGCACTGAGCCCGCAACTGGACGAGATTCAGACTGCGCGCCAGCCCGTCCGGCCAGGCAATGGCCAGCGCCTGCTCGTCCGGCAGGCGGCGAATGGTCACGGGGGGTGGAGTAGGGTCCATCGCGGCGGGTCTTAATACACGGAGCGCATGCCTCCTTTGGATAGCCGAGCGCCCCACCGCCAGTTATCATACCGGCCACGTGAAACTTCGACTTCCCCCTGACTTTTTGGAAGCCCGCGCCGATGATTCGCCACGCTGCTGCCGCCTTGGCCCTTGCTGTCGCCTTCGTTGCCCCCACTTACGCCCAGGATGTCGATCGCTCGCCCCTGGCCGGCGTGGTGCTGGTCCGGGCCTTTCCGAAGCTCAAGCCCCGCCGGCCCGTGCACCTGACGCATGCCGGCGACGGGACCAATCGGGTGTTCATCGTTTCCGAGCACGGGCAGCTTCTCGTCATCCCCAATGACCCGATGGCGACGGAACTGGGCACGTTCCTCGATATCGAGCCGCAGGTGGACTATCAGGACACTGAGAACGAGGAGGGGCTGCTCGGGCTGGCGTTCCATCCGAAGTACAAGGAGAACGGCCAGTTCTTCGTGCACTACACGGCCAAGCAGCCGCCGCACACGACGGTGGTTTCGCGGTTTCGAGTATCGAAGGGCGATCCGAACAAGGCCGATCCCAAATCGGAAGAGGTGCTGTTCACCTACACCCACCCGTATTGGAATCACAAGGGGGGCAATCTCGTATTCGGCCCGGATGGCTTTCTCTACATCGGCCTGGGAGACGGCGGGGACCGCAACGACCCGCACGGCAACGGCCAGAACCTGAAGACGCCGCTAGGCAAAATTCTGCGGATCGACATCGATCAGAAGGCCAACGGCAAGCCGTACGCGGTTCCGGCGGATAACCCGTTTGTCAGCACGCGGGGGGCCGTTGGCGAAATCTATGCTTACGGTTTGCGCAACCCGTGGGGAATGGCGTTCGATCCGGTGACGAAGCTGTTCTGGGTCGCCGACGTCGGCCAGAACATCTGGGAGGAAATCGTGCTCGTCGAGAAGGGGGGCAACTACGGCTGGAACGTTCGCGAGGGCTTCCATAAGTTCGACGTGAACAATGCCAATCCCGGGCCCGGCCGCACTCCCGCTGAGCAGAACAAGCTCGAAGGTCCGGACGACGCGAAGTTCATCGAGCCGATCTGGGAATATCACCACGACACGGACGGCAAGTCGATCACTGGCGGGACGGTCTATCGAGGGACGAAGGCGCCTGCCCTGGCCGGCTACTACCTCTATGCCGACTACGTGACCGGCAAGATTTGGGGCCTCAAATATGACGAAAAAGCGAAAAGGGTGGTTGCCAATCGGCAAATCGCCGGGCCGGCTGAATTTCCAAATCCGCCGGTCATGGCGATCGGAACGGATGAACGGGGGGAAATCTACCTCTGCGATTCGTTCGGCAATCTGTGGACGGCTCAGGCGGCGAAGTAGTGTTGTGCATGCAGCGGGAGAATTTGCAAGGTTTTCACGCCGCGTGCGAATAACCCGTCACCGCTAGTCCTCGATTCGCTGGCGCACTTGCCAGCTGGGGAGGGAACTCGACATGTCGCAGCCCAGCCCGATTGGCCCCTTTCCTGCAGCTACTCCCAAGCCGGCCGTCGCCGCCTCCGCCGTTGCCCGCCAGACGCAGCTGGAGTACCTGCGGTCGTTCCAATACATCTTCGAGAACCCCAACTGGATCATGAATCTGGTCTGGAGTTTCTTATGCCAGTTAGCGGGAGGCGTAATCCCGGTCCTGCCGGCACTCGTGTTCATGGGCTACCAGTTTGAGGTCGTCGAGGGACTGCACTTGGAGCGCGGCAAGCGCTATCCCGACTTCGACATCAATCGGTTCATGGACTATTTGACCCGCGGCATCTGGCCGTTTCTGGTCACCTTGATCGTCGGCGTGGTCCTGGCGCCGTTTCTCGTCGGCATCGGCCTTACCGTCCTGTTCGGCAGCCTGGCGCTGGGAGCATCGGGGGGTGAAGATTTCGCGGCGCTGGGCTTTATGATCGGACTGCTCTTGACCATGGCCGTCATGATGGTGCTGGGCGCACTCGCTTCGATCCTGGCGACGCCGCTGATCATCCGGGCCGGCTTGTCGCAGGACTTTGCCGCCGCATTTGATTTTGGCTGGGCCAAGGATTTCATGGCCAAGATGTGGCTGGAAACGCTGCTGTCGATGCTGTTTTTGTTTTTCAGCGCGTTCGCGCTGGCGCTGGTGACGTGCGGAGCTGGGTGGATTGTAATCGCACCGATGATTCCGTTCGTCAGCTCGCACTTTTACTACCAGCTTTATTCGATTTACCTCTCGCGTGGCGGCAAGCCGGTTCCACTGAAGCCGCGGGTGCCCGCGGCCCAGCCGGGATATGCCCCGCCGCCGCAGTATTAGCGGATTGCCATGACAGCGGACTCAAGCAGCACGCTGCCGCGCGTGGAACAAGCGCAACTGCCGCCGGCCGAGATCGTCGCGCCGCCGAAGCTGGGTTACTCTGCTGCACAGGGCATTCAGTACCTGGAATCGTTCCGCTACGTTTTCACGCATCCCGAGTGGCTGAAGAATGTCCTCGTCTTCACGGTCTTCCTGTTCATCCCCGTGTTCAATGCGGTGCTAATCCATGGTTATCTCTACGAAATTGTGGAACATCGCCATCGGCGGCTGGCGGGTCCCTATCCCCTGTTTGAAATCCGGCAGTTTGCACGGTACATGACGCGCGGAATCTGGTGTTTCTTCGTGGCCAACATCGTGCAGGTGATCCTCATCCCGATCATTCAGGTACTTGTTCAGGGAAGCACGTTTGGTTCAGTTTTCGCCCTCAGGTCGGGAGATTGGGGAGCCGTGGCGGTGGCCATCGTCGTGCCGCTTGTGATCATCGGCGTCGTGCTGTTTTTGCTGGCCTTGCAGATATTGACCTTGCCGTTTTTCATGCGGGCAGGCCTGTCGCAGGATTTCCGCCTGACGATGAACGTTCGCTGGGTAGGCAACTATCTGAAGGCAATGTGGCTGGAGACGACGCTCGTCTCACTGTTTGTTTTTCTTTCTTCGCTAACGGCGATGTTCATCGGGTGCATGATGGCGTGCGTTGGGCTTTTCGCCGCGCTGGCGCTCATGGCCCTGGTCCAGGCCCATCTTCAATGCCAGCTTTACGCGCTGTATCTGGCGCGCGGGGGCGAACCGATTCCGCTTCGGCCGCTGGGGTGCCAGCAGTAGTACAGTGCGAGGCAAGCGTGAAGCGAGCTTGCCGGATCTATGAAGAATCTGGCCCATACGGAGTATGGGCCTGCTAAGTTTCCCGAACGCGCGTCGGCAGGATGACCATCGGCACGCCATCCCATTGGAGGCGTCGCTGGAGCGAATAGGCAGTCTGATTGTGCAGGAGCGCGCCGTACCACGTTTCACGCTGAAAAACGAGCTGGCCGGCGAACACGACCGACTTGGGAAAGTCGCGGTGGACCGTCCGGCAGAGCTGCTCGAGTTCGTCGACCACGTCGGTGCCGATGGCCATGTAGGCCCGCGACGGAAAGCCCAGCCGCCGTGCCAGGTCGACGTATTTCTCCAGCGAGGCTTCGGTAAAGCCGCGGAGATGCTCGACCTCTTCGGCTCCCTTGAAATTCCCGGAATCGACAACGCCGACCGAGATGAAAATCATGTTCTTGAAGTGGTTCGGCACAAAGCGGACCGAGTTGAGGAGCGTGTGTACGCCCAGGCCGCTGTAGCCGCCCACCAGGATCACCGCGGTGTGCTCGTTAGGATCGGGAGGCGCGAGGTTCGGCTCGCCCTTGATTTCGATGGTGCCGAGCGATTCGTCGAGCCCCTTCAGCCGGCGGCGAACGTGCGAATAGTAGCGGCGGATGAGCAGGCTGACGGCGGTCAGCGAGCCGGTGAGGACGACCGTCTTCCACGCTCCTTCATGGAACTTGAACGCCACGGTCACGCACAGGATCGCTCCGCACAGGATCGCGCCAAAGATAAACAGCGCGAGGCGCGAGCGCCATTTCGGGTGTTTGCCGCGGTTCTGATACCACAGGCGCGACATGCCTAGCATCGAGAGCGTGAACGTGACGAACACGTTGATCGAGTACATGACGAGCAACTCGGTGACGTTGCCGCTGGTGGCCCAAAGGGCCACGAGCGCCGCGCCGCCCATCAGCAGAATGCCATAGTGGGAGGCGAGGCGCTCGGAGAGGCTGCCGAACCAGTGCGG
The DNA here is from genome assembly GCA_022614795.1 of Planctomycetaceae bacterium. Classification (GTDB taxonomy): domain Bacteria; phylum Planctomycetota; class Planctomycetia; order Pirellulales; family Pirellulaceae; genus CAYLLN01. Next base: position 5,639 of record JAKEHX010000194.1, read on the forward strand.
GACCCAGGAGTCGTGGGCCATGTTGGCCAGGCACTTTGGCCCGCCGATGAAGCCGGCCTGGGCGGCGACAATCAACAGCGCGCTTTCGGAGAGGATCGTGATCCAGACGAACGAATTGCCGAGCCAGGCGGGCGTGCCCTTGACGAATTCTTCCGTGAGCAGGTGGTTCATCGTCTTGGCGCCGTGCGCCGCCTTGATGTCGAGGAGCAGGTAAGACAGCATCAGACCGCCGGCGGTAATGGCCAGCGAAATCGCCATGTAGATCATCGTGCGCTGTGCGGTGGCGACGCGGGGCTCGCGCATCACCGCCATGCTGTTCGACACGGCTTCGATGCCCGTATAGGTGCCGGCGCCGAGCGAATAGGCCTTGAGGAAGGCGAAAATCACCCAGCCCCAGCCAATTTGGGGATTGGTCACGTCGGCCCGCATGTCGCGGACGATTTCGGACGAGAGGTCGCCGAGTTCGAAGAGGTGCATGCCGACCACGCCGAAGATCAGGATGGCGTGCGTGACGAGAAACGTCACAAAAATCGGCATCAGGATTTTGATCGATTCCTTGACGCCGCGCAGGTTGAGGATGATCAGCACGGCGATCGCCGCCGACTCGAAGGCGATCTTCCACTCGGTGGAGGTGATGCCCACGAAAGTCCACTCGGTTCCCAAGCCGATCGACAGCAGGCCAAAAAGCGCGTCGCCCGCCGCGGCAATCGATACCGTCACGGTCAGGATGTAGTCCACCACCAGTGCGCAGCCGGAGAGCGCGCCGACCCAACTGCCGAGCATCTTGCTGGCGACCAGATAGCCGCCGCCGCCGCTGGGGAACGCTTCGATGATGTGGCTATAGCAGGCCGAGATCACGACGACGGTAAATACGGTAGCCAGGGCCAGGAACACAGCCAGGTATTCATGGCCTTGCAGATGGGCGAAGGCCTCCGACGGACCGTAGCACGAGCTGGAAAGGCCGTCGGCTCCCAAGCCGACCCAGGCCAGGAAAGCGACCAGAGACACGTGCGTGAATACGCGGCTGTCTCCCAGGTCGAGCGGCTTGCCGACTAGCAGCGTCTTGACTTTTTCCTCGATCGTCGGCTGTTCCGCAGGAACAGTCTGGTCGGGAAGGAATTCGCGCACCGAATCGGACAGGGTGTCGTCGGAGTTGGGCTTTTCGGTAATGGACTTCGCGGGCGGAGTCGCGGATTCGGACGGGCCTGCGTTTTTCCCTGGATTGGCATTCATTCCTGTAGCATCCAAACCAGTCGCGCGGCGGCCCACGAGGCCACATGCCATTCTCGTCCCAACTGCTCGCTGTCGGAGCAAGTCGAGGAGGGCGGGCTTGTCAGAAGGAGCCGTGGATTGCCGCCAATTGGCGGGGGCTCAAGCTGAAGGCAAGTAATGAGGCGCAACTGGTGATTGTTACCCACCCTTCGAAGTGCGGCCGCAATGAACCGCTCCTAACCATTCGTCGGCACCCATCATACCTTGGCTGGCGGGCCATGCGTAGCAGCCGAATCAGCCAGCGCAAGTTATTGGCTGCCAGCTACTTAGAGAGCGGATTGCGTTCGCGCCGGGGGGTCTAGCGAATCCGCTCAACCGAATTGATGGTAATCGGCTGGACGGGCAACCTGGCAAAATCGCCATCGGCGGCAGTCGGTGCCTGGGCGATACGATCGACAATCTCCATCCCTGCCGTCACCTCGCCGAATACGCAATAGCCCCAAGCTTGCTCGCGGTTCAGGGCCGCTTCTGGCGATTCAGCCTGTTCATCGTCGGACGGTGAGTAATTCAAGCGATCCGGGTCCCCTTGGCAGTCAAGTGCCGGATTGTCAGCCACATTGATAAAGAACTGCGACGTCGCCGAATGTGCTTTAGCCGGATCGCGAATCATCGCCACGGCGCCGCGGACGTTTTTCAGGCCGTTTTGCGATTCGTTGTAGATCGGCGAGCGGGTTTCCTTCGCGGTCAAATCGTTCGTATAACCGCCGCCTATGATCATCGAGCTGCCTTCGACGTGGTGAAAGATCGTGCCGTCGTAGAATTGCCGCTGGGCATAGTTGTGCAGGAAGTTATCGACCGATTGCGGGGCCTTTTCGCGGAACAATTGAAGCTGAATGTCGCCCGCCGACGTGTGCAGAACAATGACCGGATCGACCGGCTTGGGGGGCGTGGGCTTGGGTTTGGCAGGCTGGGACGAGATCGATGTGCCAGGCGCGGTGGTCGTGGTTGGTCCGACTCCGCCATCGACGCTCGACACGGCGACATCGGCCTGGGAGCCGCCGCCGCAGCCAGTCAGCCAACACGCCACAATCAGCGCGAGCACCGCCAGTCCGAGCAATACCAAACGAGCAGCCTGCATGATCGAAGCCTCCCTGCAAACGGCCATCCTCCGTGCGGCCGAATCATCCGCAGTTTACCCAGATCGTGCAACATCAATTTGGCCGTGTTATCCGGCTGCCTTAGGGCTACGAAACGGCGACGAGCGATGCTGACGCGCTTCGCCAAGCGGGCTAAAATGCCTGAACCCGTGGCCATCCGCTACTAGCACGCGCTGCGCGGAAATATGCAAGCAAATCGATATGACCATACCCGCCGGATTTGAGCACATCGTCCGCGAGCACGAGCCGCTGGCGCCGCACACCTGGTTTCGCCTGGGCGGGGCGGCGCAGTATTTCGCCGAGCCGACGACCGTCGAGGAGCTTTCGACCCTGGTCGGCCGCTGCCATGAAGCGGGAACCCCTGTTCGCGTGTTGGGGGGCGGTTCCAACCTGCTCGTGCGCGACGAGGACGTGGCCGGCCTTGTGGTCTCGCTTTCTCCGGCGGTCTTTGGGCAGATCGAGATCAGCGGGCGGCGCGTGACCGCAGGGGCCGGGGCGCGGCTGGGCCATGTCATCTCCGCGGCGGTTCGCGAAGGCCTGGCTGGGCTCGAGCAGCTCGTGGGAATTCCAGGAACGATCGGCGGAGCGCTGCATACTAACGCGACCGCGCACGGCGGCGACATCGGCCAGTGGACCGTCTCGGCTACCGTGATGAACCGCCGCGGCGAAATCGTCACGCGCAGCCGCACCGAGCTGCGGTTCGGTTATCGCGACAGCAACCTCGACGAGCTGGCGATCCTCGAAGCGACGTTCGAGCTGGAGCCCGGCGATCCGCAGCGGCTGACCAAGCAGATGCAGCAGGCGTGGATTCTCAAGCGCGCGGCCCAGCCGATCTCGGAGGAAAACGCCGGGCTGATTTTCAAGAGCCCCGGGGGCGTGAGCGCGGCCAGCTTGATCGAACAAGCCGGTTTCGAATCGGCGCGTGTCGGCCAGGCTTCGATCAGCGACCGGAACGCGAATTTCATCGTCGTGGGTCCTGGGGCAACCAGCCGCGACGTGTTGGAGCTCATCGAGCAGGTCCGCAAGGGAGTCGCCGAGCGAACGGGCGTGGAGCTGGAGATGGCGGTCGAAGTGTGGTGATTGGGATTGTGCGTCCTACCCCGAAATGGAGTTCGGGCCATGGCAACGAAATCGTCAAAGTCAACGGCATCGATTCCGCGGGCGATCCAACTTGCCCGCATCTTGTGGCGGCCGCAAAATCGCGGGCTGGTGCTTGCTGCCGGTGTAATTCTCGCGGCGATCACTGGCCTGATCGTCGCCTGGCATCGCTGGGGCCAGCCCGCCACGCAGGGCGCGGACTATGTAGTCACGCCCGACAAAATCGAGCTCACGCCCCAGCCCGATTGGATTCATGCCGATGTCAAGGCTGAGGTCGTACACTCAGCCAATCTCAGCCGGCTCGACTTGCGCGATCGTCAGCTTGTCGAGCAGGTGTCGCAGGCATTTGCCCTGCACGCCTGGATCGCCAAGGTGAAGC
>JAKEHX010000195.1 GCA_022614795.1 Planctomycetaceae bacterium
GGTAGCGGGGGTCGGGGGTCGGGGGTCGGGGGTCAGGAGTCGGGAGGGCGAGGCTCCTGCCGAGCCGAGGGTTCAGAATCGTGAGGTCAGAGGTCAGGATATCGGCCCAGTTGGAACACAAGCCAAGATATCCCGCCCTGTTCTCATGTAACAGCGGTTGCCGTCCTTGCCGCGCTTGCCAGGATCGTTCACAACGATCGTAGGCACCTGCCGACTCCCGACCCCCGATCTTGGACTGCCGCTCCCATGGATATTCACGCTCTCACTCGCGAATTGAACGTCAAGAACGACTCGAAAATCGTCCTGCTCGTCGCCGACGGCTTGGGCGGGTTGCCCCTAGCGCCGGGTGGCAAGACCGAACTGGAGACCGCCAGGAAGCCGAACCTGGACGCACTGGCTAAAATCGGCGTCCAAGGGGGCAGCATTCCGGTTTGCCCCGGCATCAGCCCCGGCAGCGGACCCGGACACCTGGGGCTGTTCGGCTACGATCCGATCCAGTACCTCATTGGCCGTGGCGCACTGGAGGCGACCGGCATCGGCTTTCAAATGGAGCCGGGCGACGTGGCGGCTCGCGGCAATTTCTGCACGCTCGACGCGGCGGGAAAGATCAGCGACCGTCGGGCAGGCCGCATTCCCTCGGAGGAGAGCGCTCCGCTGGCGATCCGCCTCCGCGAAGTGAAGATTCCCGGCTACGAGATTTTCGTCGAACCGGTCAAGGAGCACCGGTTCGTCGTCGTCTTTCGTGGAGCCGGCCTGGCGGGGGCCGTGAAGGATACCGATCCCCAGGCAACCGGAGTCGCGCCGCTATTGGCCGACGCGACCGACGGCGGCAGCAGAAAAATGGCCGACCTCGCGAATCAATGGATCGCAGCCGCGACAAAGCTCCTGGCCGGCGAGAAGAAGGCCAACGGCCTGACGCTCCGCGGCTTTGCGGCCCGGCCCAAACTTCCGAGCTACGAGGAGGTCTATGGCCTCAAAGCAGCGGCGATTGCCGTATACCCGATGTATAAGGGTCTGGCCCGCCTCGTCGGCATGGAGATCGTCGGCAAGGCCCAAACGCTCGCAGATCAAATGGACGTGCTGGAAGCGAACTGGAAGAAGTACGACTTTTTCTTCATCCACTTCAAATACACCGACAGCACGGGCGAGGACGGCAACTTCGACGCCAAAGTGAAGAAGATCGAGGAGCTGGACTCAGCGGTTCCCCGGATCACAGCCCTGAAGCCAAAGGTGCTCATAGTCACGGGCGACCACAGCACGCCCAGCTACCTCAAGAGCCATAGCTGGCATCCGGTGCCGACGCTCTTGGTTTCGGACTGCTGCCGGCCGGACGGCCACGCAACATTTGGCGAGAACACCACAGTTCGCGGCGGCCTGGGCCAGTTCGAGGCGAAGTACTTGATGACGCTGGCTCTGGCGAACGCTGGCCGGCTGGCAAAGTACGGAGCATAAACGAACCGGCCTTGCTACGCCGGGAGTCATTGCAAGGCCGGAGTGGTTCTGCTTCGCCGAGGCGGAACGGGGGAAAGCGAATTACAGGTTGTAATCCGGGTTGTTGACGTCGAAATCTACGTCCTTTAGGCCGACGTTGAGCTTCAGCTTGAGATAGGTGTATTCTTCGAGCACCGGCCCCGTTTTGTCGTCGGGTGAGGTTGGCCACGAGTAGGCGATGTAGCGGATCGGCACCTGAAGCTCGTCGTCGATGAAAATCTGCGCGAGGAAGAACTCATACGGCGCGCGCTGCTGGGGGTGCTTGACATTCATCACGGTACACACGCGGTCGTTCACCTTGGCCCCTTCGGTCATCCACACTTCGCAGTTCTCCGGCCCCAACTTGCGCACGGCATGGCCCTTCTCGAGCAGCTTGAACACCAGATTTTCGATGCCGATGTCATAAATTGGATACCGGTTTCCGCGCATGGCTAAGGCGCCGTCGGGATCGAGCCACAGGGCAGGAATTGGAATAACGCCCCCTTCGTGAGCTCGCAGTTTGTTGTTGTTCTGTCCTTCGATCCACAGCACCTCGCGCCCCTTGATATTGTCCGGCTTGAGGAACTTGAGATAGACCGACAGTGGAACCTTGACCTGGTCCCCTTCCATCTTGCGATTGCGAATCTTCGCCGCCATGTACTCGTAGTCGCCGAGGCCGCTCTTCGTCCGCTCGCGCTTGATCAAGATCGCCGTGTAGTCGATCACCGTCTCTTGCATGCGGACCAGCGCCGTTTGAGCCATCTTCAGGGCCGGATCGAGCGGATGATCGGGGCCGTTCGCGGGGCCGTTCGCAGGCAGGGCGTTTTCGGCTTTTGCCACGCGGTGGACCGGCTCGCGCAGGCCATCGGCTGTTTCGTCGGCCCAGAGGGGCACGGCGGCCAGAGCACCGCCCGTAAGAGCCATGGACTGCAAGAACGCTCGGCGGCCAATGGGAGCGGGGATCATCGGGCTCTGTCTCCTTACGGTGTTAACGGCCACAACCGGCGGGTGCTGTCGCGGCTCGCTGGTCGTTAATGTCATCCATGAAACGGGTTTATGGCGAGTTCAGTTTGCGGCCTGCAAACTTTGGGCCAACGGGGCAAGCGAGCGAGTGTCCGGCCAAAGGTACTGCCGTAAGTGATTCCGTATTAGGGCTTTACGACGAAATGCACTGGTGGCCTGGCCGTTGCGAATCGACCGACTATTGCACTTATCGCCAAGCGCCACAGGCACTTATTACAAACGTTGGCAAAAGTTGCGGCACTGTTTCCCGCTGTCCACCTCGCCCAGAGCACAAACTCTGCCCACTTCAGCATTCTACTTCTGTCCCTGAAATCGCACGAGGGGAGATTCCGCTAGCGGTCGGGATCGAGCGGCTCGGCCATCATGAATTGATCGGGCGGTGCGTGCTTGTAGTCCAGGACGCGCCACTTGCCGTCCTCTTCGCGGACCATTTGCAGCCGAATCCATCGCACTCCTGGACCACGGATTTCAGCGACTCCCTGGCCAAATTTGCCATCGACGCGCACATTGAACTCGACGATGGCCGACCGCGGCTCGGCGCTGGCATCGACATCAGTCTTGTGGATCTTGGTCACGCGGCATTCGGTGAAGTCGTAGTTGGGCATCTCGCTGCGAACTTTCTGAACGATCGACGGGCTTCCCTTGGCGATGTGGCCGACGACCCGCTTGACGTCGTTGGCCTGTACGTCGCGAGCGATTTCGGCCAGCGTGGCCTGAATCGCCTCACGATCAGAAACCACGACCCTTTCGGCGATGAGCATGATCACTGTCAGCACGCCGACGCCAATGAGTGCGTAGAGGAGTTCCTTGCGGCCCGACGCCGTCCAGGCGATGCCGACAAAGACGCCCAGGACGATGCCTATCAGCACGATGTAGATCGGAGAGTCGAAGAGCCACATGGGGGATCGGGGGTCGGTGGTCGCTGGTCGGGGGTCGGGAGCGCTGTAGGGAACGCTCTCTGTGGCGTTCCGTGTTCAGGGTTCAGGACGACATCGCTTGTGCGCGAATGGCGCTGCGTCCATTGCACGCGCCGCGTCCACCAATGGACGATCCATCCCACCGCGGTGATCGCCGCCAATGCCAAAAACAACGGCCGCAGAGTGATGAGCGTTCGCTCGGATGTGGACAGAGGCACGTCGGGCTCCGCGCCATTTAGATTCTGTGCAGCCCGCGTGCGGCCCTGATATTCGCGCTCGATTTGCGCCTGTCGCTCACCGAACTTCGGACCCGCCAGTGCCAGCGCAATCAGCGCCGCGATGCCGAACAGATAGACCCAAAACCAAGGAGAATCAGCAAGCGGGCGAGAGGCGGACATGACGGCATTATAGCAGCCGCTGCAATGACCACGCCTCAAGTGCTGCCGCGGTTTGCGCAAGGCCATCGCGCCTCGCTAGTCGCTGGGCAACCTGACCACAAGCGCTCCGGATCGAGTCGGACGCAAGCAGCGTCCCCAGCACTCGGGCCACGCGCGGCCCGCTGAACCAGCGGGGGGTGAGCCAGTTGCCGATGCCCAGACGCTGGATGCGGTCGGCATTGTCGTACTGATCGTGGGCCAAGGCCATGATCAGCTGCGGCACGCCGGCCGCCATCGCCTGTGCACTCGTGCCAATGCCGCCGTGATGCAC
>JAKEHX010000196.1 GCA_022614795.1 Planctomycetaceae bacterium
GGCGGCATCGAGCCGGGCGTGATGCCGCCGATTTCGGCATGATGGGCCCGGTTGGCCGTGAAAAAGAGCCGCCGGCCGGCCGCGGAATAGACCGGCGTGACGAGCGTCACATCGGGCAAATGCGAGCCGCCGCGATAGGGATCGTTGGTGACGTACACGTCGCCCGATTGCATGTCGGGATTGTCGGCGATGATCCGCTTGACCGTCTCGCCCATCGCCCCCAAATGCACGGGAATGTGCGGAGCATTCACGACCAGATCGCCGTCGGCGGTGAAGATTGCACAACTAAAGTCAAGCCGCTCCTTGACGTTGACGCTGGTCGCCGTATTCCGCAGCGTGATCCCCATTTGCGTGGCGATGGCGGTGAAGTGGTTGCTGAGGACTTCGAGGAGGACGGGATCTGGTGCAGAGTCGGGGGTCGGGAGTCGGGAGTCGGGTGTCGGGGACGGCGACTCTGCTGGCGAGTGGTGGGCGTCAACCCCCTGAGTCGATGCAGCGATCGCCGTCAGCAACAGCTCGCCTCCGCTCATCACCTCACCCTGCCAACCCGTATCGAGCATTGTTGTCGTCAGCGGCTCGACGATGATCGCGGGGCCGTGAACGAGCGAGCCGGGCGGCAATCGGTCGCGCAGAATGACCGAAGCCCGCAAGATTCGACCGCCGGACCACAGGGGAAGCGTGGCCTCGATCACCGTTGGCTGGCTGGTGGTGCTGGTCGATTGTGGAAGCGGCCAGGCCGCGCGCGCGGTGACTTCAACACGGGCTGCGACAACTTCGACCTCCCGCTCGTCACACACGTAGCCGTAGAGCCGGCGATGCTCCGCGGCGAATGCCGAACGATAGTTCGCGTCGAGCGGCTCGACGATCGTCAGTGCCGCGTCGGTGCCCCGATACCGCAGATCGAGTGAACGCACGATGGACGCGCGCCCGGCGGCGAACCCTTCGGTTTGCAATTCCGCTTCAGCCTCGCCCGCAAGCCGGTCAAACATGGCGGCCAGCTCCGGAAGCAGGTCCGCGTCGAGCATCTTATAGACGCCCGAAGTGCGATGCTTAGCGACGTCGGCCACGCCCATGCCCAGGGCGCTGAGCACGCTGGCGTCCGGGTGAACCAAAATACGGCGGATCCCCAGTTCGGCGGCGACTTCACACGCGTGCTGCGGCCCGGCCGCGCCGAAGGCAACAAGCACATACTCGCGCGGGTCGTAGCCTTTGGCCAGCGAGATGCTGCGAATGGCCTGGGCCATGTTGGCGTTGGCGATGCGGACGAAACCAGCGGCCAAAGTAGGCCCATGCTCCGTATGGGCCAGATGCGGCGCGGACGTTGGCCCAGCAAATGGTTCTGAAGATGGAGAATGAGGCGGTGCGGTCTGTCCCACACGGAGTGTGGGACTACTTTGCCGGACCTGCTCCGCCACCTCGGCCAGCCGCCGCTCAACTGCGGCCCGATCGAGCGGAAACGGAAAGTGCTCGGGCAGAATGCGGCCGAGGTAGAAGTTGCAGTCGGTGATCGTCAGCGGCCCACCGCGGCCATAGCAGGCCGGTCCGGGATCGGCGCCGGCGCTTTCCGGCCCGACGACGAGCTTCACTCCGTCCCAGCGGCAGATCGAACCGCCTCCTGCCGCGACCGTTTCGATGGCCAGCATCGGTGCGACGATCCGCACGCCGGCCTTCTGCGTTTCGTATTCATATTCGAAACGGTCGTCGAACCGCGACACGTCGGTGCTTGTGCCACCCATGTCGAAGCCGATTGCCTTACCGAAGCCCGCGGCCTCGGCCACGCGCGAAAAGCCGACCACTCCGCCGGCTGGGCCGGAGAGAATGCTGTCCTTGCCGGTAAAGCCATCGGCCACGACGAGGCCGCCCGCCGAGGTCATTAGCCGCAGGTCCGATCCCGGCAGCGATGCACCGAGCCGCTGGACGTAGCTGCGCAGGACGGGGTTCAGGTAGGCATCGACGACCGTCGTGTCGCCGCGGGGGACCAGCTTCATCAGCGGCGAGACCCGGGTCGAAACGCTGATCTCCTGAAAACCGACGTCGCGGGCAATGTGCTCAAGCGCGTGCTCGTGAATCGGATTAGCGTATGCGTTGAGCAGGCAAATCGCCAGCGACTCGATGCCGGCTGCTTTCAGGCGCTGTAGCTCGCCGCGAGCTTGATCGGCGTCGAGCGGCTGGAGAATCGTCCCGTCGGCGGCAATCCGCTCGTTGATTTCGGCTACGTCGGCAAAGAGGGGCTCGGGCTTCTTGATCGCCAGTTCAAACAGCTTCGGCCGGTTCTGATAGCCGATCTTGAGCACGTCGCCGTGGCCGCGAGTCGTCACAAACCCGGTCCTGGCCCCCTGCCGCGTAAGCAGGGCATTCGTGCCCCGCGTCGTTCCCAGCCGCACGGCGCAGGGCGGAATCGGCTGATCGAGCCGCAGTCCCAGAAACAGCCGGATCGCGAGGATCGGCGCTTCCTCGGGCGAAATCAGTTCATAACCCTGCCCTTCAAAGCCCTGACCAGCGGTCAGAGTGTTGCCCGTTATCAGCTTGCCAATCGCCGAATTCGCGACGGTCTCCTCGCCGGGCAATTCAACAAACCGAACTCCATATCCACGCCAAAACCCTGCCGGCTCACTCCGCGCCTCATCGGCAATCAGATCAGCCGCCGAGCCCGCTCCAGCCACGCCCTTCGTCACGCCCGAGCTGAGCACCTTGCGTCGCAACAACTCCCCGTCGGGCCGCCGGGCGATGCAATCGGTGAACGTCCCGCCAACGTCGATCCAGAATTGCCAGCGGTCGCCCTGCATTCTTCACTTCACAATTTCAATCAACTTCAGTGGGTGCTCGTCCATCACGCTGTTGAAAAAGCCCTTGACGTGCTGCTGCACGAGGTGCTTCGACACGCGAAAGTAGATCGGAATGATGGGTTGCTCGTCGAGCAGGATCGTCTCGGCCTCGTGAAACAGCGACATCCGCCGGGCCGCATCGGACTCGCTGGCGGCCTGTCGGATCAGCTCGTCGTAGCGGGCATTGCTCCAGCCGGTCTGATTGTTGTCGCCGCCGGTCACGAACATATCGAGAAACGTGTTGGGGTCGGAATAGTCGGCGACCCAACCGGCCCGGCACGTGTCATAGTCAAGCGTGTGCTGCGAGTCGAGATAAACGCCCCATTCCAGGCCACGCAGCTCGGCATCGACGCCCAGGTTCTCCTTCCACATCTGCTGGATCGTTTCGGCAATCGTGCGGTGAGCGTCGTCGGTGTTGTAGAGAATCTCGATCGTCGGCAGGCCCCGGCCGCCGGGATAGCCCGCCTCAGCCAGAAGCCGCTGCGCCTGGGCGACGTCGTATCCTGCTCCTGGCGGCCCAACATAACCGGCCATCCCCGGCGGACAAAGGCTCGTCGCCGGCGACTCACCGGCCCGGCTGACGTTTTCGCAAATCGACTTCTTGTTGATGGCCATCGCCAGCGCGCGGCGGACACGCTTGTCAGAAAGTTCGCTCCGCGTGATATTGATCCGGTAGAAATACGTCGTCAGCTCGGGTCCAAAGCGAAACTGCTGAGCATAGTCCTGCTTGAGCGTGGGGATGGTGCTCACGGGCATCTGCGTGGACCAGTCCACCTGGCCGTCGAGAAACATGTTGAGGCTGGTCGTCGCGCCCTTGACCGCCAGGGCATCAATTACGTAGAGCTTGACATTCTCTGCGTCCCAGTAGTGCTCGTTCTTGACCATCCGGATGCGGTCGCGAATGCGGCGAAACTGAAGCTTGAACGGCCCGTTGCTGACGATGTTCTCCGCCCGCGTCCAGTTCGGCGAGCCGAACGCCTCGATCGTCGGCGGATGGACCGGGTAGAGCGGATAAAAGGCCACGAGGTCCGTAAAAAACGGCGTGCGACTACTGAGCGTGACAATGAGCTTGTTGCCCTCGGCCTTGACGCCGACGGTTTCGTCGAAGTCCATTAGCACTTGCATACACGCTTCAAGCTTGTACAGCGGCGGCGGAGCGGGCGACATAGTCCGGGCGGCCTGGCGAGCGCCTGTGGGGTTCTTGGCAAAGCACCGCCGAGCGCCGCCGATCTCGGCGACATAGACCCACTTGCGCTTCCAATCCGACATGATCCGTGACTTCCGATCGTCGTCAGTCCCTTGGGGGATCACGGGCTCCGGGGGCTTGTGCAGCGAAACCAACCTGCCGCAGACGATCGTCCCGCTTGGGAACGGCTGGAACTCGTCGCGGCGGTCGGCAAGTTCCACCTCGACTGAGTCCCCTTCCTTGACGATTGCCTGGTTGTACTCCTTCGCGCCGACGATGTAGTGGAGCTGATAGGCGTATTTGCTGCCTGTTTCAGGATGGAGCGTCCGCCGCCAGGACCACCGGAAGTGCTCGGCGGTTACGGGGTCTTCGTTGGACCACCTGGCCGTCGGGCGCATCGTGAACGTATAGACGCGGCCGTCGTCAGAGACTGTGTAGCTCTCGGCCATCGCAGGCATGGCGGTCATCGGCACGTTGTCATTGGGGGCGTACTTTTTCTCCCAACCTGGCTCGGGCATGTTCCGCAAGAGTCCCTCAAACATGCCGTTGATCACGCGATTCTCAGGTTGGCCCGTGGACATCGCCGGATCGATCGTCTCGACATCCGTCCCGTTGTCGAATGAGAAGTCGGCCGGCGGCAGCGTGCCGAACGACACGGCCCAAGCCAGCGCCGCAGCCAGAAGACCCACGGCGAGAACGGGAAATGCGCGGCGGAGGAAGTGGGGCATCGAATTTCAGATTTCAGATTTCAGATTTTGACCACCCTCCAAACAGGCCAGCACCAGAGCCATGTCTGCCGGCGTGATGCCGCTGATGCGGCCTGCCTGGGCGAGCGTGACGGGGCGGATGCGCGCGAGCTTTTCGCGGGCTTCGGTGCGCAGGTGGCGGATGCGGGCGAAATCGAAATTCTCGGGGATGCGCTTGTCGGCCAGCCGCTTCTGGCGGGCGACTTGCTGCGCCTGGCGATTGACGTAGCCCTCGTACTTGAGGTCGTAGGCGATCTGCGTCGCCGATTCGCGGGTGCAGGTCGCCAGCGCGGGCGCGTGTGCCGCGACGTCGGCCCACTCAACCTCGGGACGGCGGAGAAGCTGCTCCAGGGTCGCGCCTTCATGCCGTGTGCCGCGCAGCAGATCGATCCCGCGGGCGATTTCCGCCTCTTTCGCCGCCAGCCGCTGCCAGCGAGCGTCGTCCACGAGGCCCGCCTCGCGCCCCACCGCCGTGAGCCGGCGATCCGCGTTGTCGTGCCGCAGCAGCAGGCGAAACTCGGCCCGGCTGGTGAACATCCGATAGGGCTCATCGACGCCGCAGGTCACCAGGTCGTCGATCAGCACCCCGATGTAAGCGTTCTCGCGGCCGAGCACCAGCGGCTGGCGGCCTTGCAGTGCCAGCGCCGCGTTCGCTCCGGCAATCAGCCCCTGAGCCGCTGCTTCTTCATAGCCGGTCGTGCCATTGATCTGGCCGGCGAAATAGAGTCCGCTGACCGACTTGGTTTCGAGCCACGGCCAAAGCTGATCGGGCGGGCAATAGTCGTATTCGACCGCGTAGCCGTAGCGCATGATCTGGGCCTTGGCCAGGCCCGGAATGAGCCGCAGCATCGCATCCTGCACATCGCGGGGGAGGCTGGTCGAGATGCCGTTGACGTAATACTCGTGCGTGTGACGGCCTTCGGGCTCCAGGAAAAGCTGGTGACTCGCTTTGTCAGCAAACCTCACCACTTTGTCTTCGATCGACGGGCAATAGCGCGGCCCGCGCGACTGGATCTGGCCGCTATACATCGGCGCGCGGTGCAGATTGGCCCGAATCAGATCATGTACTTGCTCGCTCGTGTGCGTGATCCAGCAGGGAATTTGATTCTGGGCAATGCGGCGGCGGCCCGTTTCGTCGGTCAAAAACGAGAACGGCTCGGGGTCGTCGTCGCCCTGCTGAAGCTCGCACTGGCTGAAGTCGATGGTGCGGCCATTGAGGCGGCACGGCGTCCCC
>JAKEHX010000197.1 GCA_022614795.1 Planctomycetaceae bacterium
CCGGATCGACCTGCCCGCCGGCCGCGGCAATTGCGGTGGGCAGGATGTCGAGCTGAATGATCGGGTTCTCGTAGGTCGTTCCCGCGGGAATTTTGCCCTTCCACTGGGCACAGAACGGCACCCGCACGCCCCCTTCCCACGTAGTGGCCTTGAAGCCCCGCAGCGGCCCGTTTTGCGAAGTGGTCGATGCCGTCGGTCCGCCGTTGTCGGCGAGGACAAAGATCAGTGTGTTTTCCTCCTGTCCCAGCTCGCGGACCTTTTTCAGCACCAGGCCGACCGCGTCGTCCATCGCCGACATCATGGCGGCAAACGTCCGGCGATTCGGGTCCTCGATGTTCGCAAACCGGGCGAGGTATTTTTCGGTCGCCTGAAGCGGTGCGTGCTGGGCGTTGAACGGCACATACATGAAGTACGGCTTGTCCTTTTGCTGCTGGATCCAATCGACGGCTCGCTCGCCGTAGGCGTCGGTCGAATAGAACTTGTCGTCCATGATCGGATGGACCTCGTTGCTCTTCCGCGAATCGACGAACCGGGGCGGATTAAAGAACGGCGTATTGGCGACCGTACCGAAGAATTCGTCGAAGCCCCGTTTCATCGGCAGGTGCTCGGGCGAGCCCCCCAGGTGCCATTTGCCGATCGCGCATGTCGCATAGCCCAGGTCGTGCATCCGATTGGCAATCGTCTTCTCGGTCAGAGGCAGGCCGAAGCCGTTGGATGTGCCGGCGGCGCCCCCTTCGTTGAACTCGTGGCCAAAGCGCGTCTGGTAGCGGCCGGTCATGAGGCCGGCCCGCGTGGGGCTGCAATACGGCCCGCTCACATAGCCCTGCGTGAACCGCACGCCCCCCTTGGCGATCGAGTCGATGTTGGGCGTGGGGATTTGTTTGTTCCCTTGAAAGCCATATTCGCCATAGCCGACGTCGTCGGACAGGAAGACGATGACATTGGGCTTCTTGGCGTCCGCGGCGAGACATGTTGCATTGGGCGACGCCGCGATGAATGCGGCCAGGAGCAATACGAAATGGACCACACGACAAGTGACGCGATGGCGTTGCGTTTCCGGGAAAATTGCCATTGTTTGGGCTCCACAACGACGAATGGCGATAGGTTCTGTAACAGCCTTGGCCAAGGTAGCACACGACGGACCCAGTGTCACGCGCCATGGGCAGTTATTCTGACGCTATACTATGAGTGGTAAGCCAATTGGGACCGACTGGAAGCAATCGCCATGATCCAAATCACCGCACCAGCAACTGGGGAGCGATTTGACGACATTCAGCGTCAGGTGGACCGCCAGTTTCCCGCGGGGCGGTTCGTGGCCGTTGAAAAGGGAGTGGTGGTCGCCGATGCCCAGACGCACGGCCAGCTTGTCGAGGAAATCCGCTCGCAAGGGAAGAGCCTTAAGGACATGCTTGTGATCCAGGCTGGCGTCGAATATCCTGCCTCCGCCATCATCTTCACCTTTGGTTCCGCTGGCCCGAGCCATGCCTGAGCAGCGAAACTCGTACAAAGGCTCGCCGCTCCGGTCGTGGGTGCGTCTAGTTCTGGTCGCCGCAGACGGTACGACTCGCGACTTCGAGACTTTGGCTGACACTGGCAACCCTTGCGCGCTCATTGTCGGCCGGCCGCTTCTGCGGCAATTCAACCTTGGATTGGCGCCTGGAATGAGCACCAATTTCGGCGCACTGGATGGAGGCTGGCTGCGAGTTCAGATTCCCGAACTGGCATTCGACGCGACGATCTTGGCCTACGGTAGCGACGCCGTATTGCAGGCTGCTCAAGCAAGCCATTCCGACTTCGCTGGCCTCGCGGGCTTGCCGCTGCTCAGAATGCTTGAGTACGGCGGCGATCGCGACAGCTTTTGGCTTCGTTCGCCCTGACTGCTGGCCAAACCAGCAGTGGCACCGGAAGGGTTACTCCGCTGCCGGCGGGTTGGCCAGGGGCATTTGCCAGCCGAGCGAGAGCCAGGCGTCGCTGGACTTGATTTCGGCCAGCCGCAGCGTTCCCGCTTTTTCCCAGCGGTCCTTCAGCTTGATCCCTTGGCCGGCAAATTCTTCCTTGAACATGTTGCGGAACTTGCGGCGCATGAAGGTCACGATCGCATTGTCGCGGACCGTGATCTGGTCGGGGTTGGCCCGGCTGGGGAAGCGAATGACCACGTCGCCGTCGCGGCGGAGCGTCGCACCCACGTCGGTCTTCTCGATCTTGTAAGCGGCTGAGATCTCGACCAGCTCAGTGATCGCCGGCTTGTATTTCCCAGGCGTGTCCCCTTCGCCGCGGGTGAAGCCCTCGGCCCGGATCGCGACCCACAGGCCGCCGTCCTGGAACTTGGCCCGGACCGGCAGCTCCTTGGCAAAAATGATCGACCACGGCTCTTTGTCGGGATCGAGCGTGCCGTCGGCCAGCGTCACGCGCAGCTCCTCGGGCAATTCGGTCTTCAGATCGTCCTTGATCAGCTTCTCCAGCCGCAGGTCGGTCATCTCGAAGCCGCCGAGCATGGTTTCGCCCATGTTGACGGGCAGCGATTCGTGCACGCGGAGGGCCAGGTCGTGCAGGCCCTCTTGCTGCGGCGGACCGGACGGAGCGCCCAAGCGGCCGGCGGCTACATCGAGAACTCGGACCGACGCCCGGTCAACGGTGCTGCTGAAGGTCAGGTCTTCAGGGAAGGCGTTGCGCCGCTGGAGGGGCTGTTTCAGCTTCTCTTGATACCGCGCGTTTTGCTCGGCGACCATCGGCGCCGCCTGGCGGTCCATCGAAGCCGCCACGCGAGCGGAGGCCCGGCCAGAAGCGATCGCCTCGGCTTGCGGCTTTTGCTCGGCGGCACGCCGCCGGCCTATCTTTTCGACCAGGCAGCAGCGGGCATTGAGGCTGTGGAGTGTGGAATTCGTACGGCAGTTGGCGCTCGCGAGAAAGGCGACCAGGCCATCGGCCGTCATTTGCAACTGCTTATTGCCGGCGACGCTCGTCACGCCGGTCGTGCGCACGGTGACCGGGCCGTTGTAACCGACGTTGTTCGAGACGGCCGTGCCGCTCAGGAAAATATTGAGCGTCGCGGCCCGCGGGTTCTCGAGGAACGACAGCGTGGTGTGGCCGGTCATGCGGGCCGTGCCGTGCAGATCGGTCCCCAGGATGTTCTCGCGCACGCCAGTTACCTGGTCGACATACTGCTCCATCCCGACCGCCGCCAGCCGCTCAGAAACCGAGCCATAAAGATTCGGCTGGCCGTATTTCTGGCGGATCGAGTGGGCGAGCGAACCGGCCTGGCCGGTTCGATCGAGCCAGGCCAGCGCGCGGCCAATCGCCAGCGCGTCGTCGCTGGCGCCCGGATTGGCGTCGTAGGCCTCGATCGCCGCCGCCAATGTATCGAGCTGCTGGCCGGCTTGTTCCTGAAGCTGGGGATTGTCCGCGGCCGACGCGACCTTCGAGTACTCCGTGAGCGCGTCGCGCACACGGCGGAAATAGCTCAACTCCAGGCCGTTCTTGTTCGCGGTCAGCTTGCCATGTGCGCGGGCCACTGCTTCGGCATCGGGAGGCCCGTCCTGGGCAACGACATGTTCCAAGTCGCTCCAGCCGAGATACTTCTTCCAGCCTTCGGATCTGGCGGCGCCGGCGCGGCGGAGCCAGTTTTCCAGATCGCGGACGGCGGCTGCCAATTTGACTTTCGCCTGCGTTGCCTGCTGCGCCGTGACGGGCGTAATCCGAGATTTGGCATCGCGGGCCGTGGCTGCGAGATTGCCCGGTTGTACTTGAGCGGGCTGGCCCGGGGTTAGCGCAGGTTGCGCTGTGGCTGGAGTGGGCTGAACAGTGGACGGCTCTGGCTGCTCGAGTTCTGCAATCCACGCCGTGAGTGCGTTCTTCACGGCGACGAACTCCGGCCGGTGCAGACCGTATTCGGCCCCCGAGTATTTCCGCAGGATCGCCGCAAGCACCTCGCGATTGGCCGCGCTCCCCTTGCCCAGCTGCGCCGTCAGTTGGTCGGACATCAAGAAGCGCTTCCAGCGCTGGCCATTAGCGTCGTTGCGGACATAGCGGTGCATCCCGTCGAGTGCAACCCGCACCTGGCTACTTGCCGTTGGTGAGTCGGCCCATGCCACACCACCAGCGGCAAGCGAAACGAGCACGAGCACTCCGCTTGTGATTCGTCGCAACATGGCAATGGCTCCTGACTTAGTAACTGGCAGCCAACAACCACACATTCCCTTAAGTGTGGCCCCTTCCATCGAAAGCTGCACGGCGAAGCGGATGGATTCGCCTGAGAGGGACCTATCTTCCGCGGAATAACTGCATTTCGCAAGCCGAACAATCGCCGTAATCGGTGTACTTGACGCGATCGAAACAGTCTGCCTAATCTTGCCTTCCCCCCGAATCTGGATCACCTCAAATTCTCCATTCTTCGCAGACACCGCAGCTTGACTCGTTCATGAAAAAGCTCGCATCCTTTCTGATTCTGGCGTGCCTCTGGTTAGCGCTTTCCCGCCCAGTTCATGCCGCAGAAACGGATGCACCCGTGCAATGGCACGACGATTACGCAGCCGGTCGCGAAGCAGCCCAAGCCGCCCAGCGGCCGCTTCTCGTGTGGTTTTATGATGCAGCCAACGAGCAGGCGAACGCGAAGTTCCAAGCCGAAGTGCTCAGCCAATCTGCGGTCGCCGAGCGAATTCAGGCCGCCTTTCTCGCGGTGAAGGTTCCGCTCGATGCCCAGTCGCAAGCTGATGGAGCGACCGGGCGGGTGCCACTGCTGGCTTGCCCAGCAGTGCCGACGGGCCGCCTGATCGAGCACGAAGCCTTCGCGGAGTTGCGCGGCCAGGCGGGGCTGGCCATCGTGGACGTGGCGGATGAAAAATCGCCGACGCATGGGATGATCGTCTCCATTTATCCGCTTGCGCGCCGGTCGATTTCTCCCGAGCATCTGACGGTGCTGCTCGATCTGCCGCCGGGCACACTCACGCAGCGGACGCTTGTCTTCGCCGTTCGCACGCATCCCTCTCGCCCGGCTGGCGCGGCCGGCGATATGCATCCGCTCTTGGCCGCCGAAGCCGCGGCCCATTCACGCCACCAGGCGCGCATCAACATCCAGGGCCACCACCATTGGGACGCCCGCTTCCAGAGCATCAACGCGCGCCTGCCTGCGGGTCACGTGTCGTACGAAGTCTGCGCCGAAAGCTGGCCGGGGCAGTCCCTTTTTGATGCGGCCGAAGAATGTGTCGAAAGCTGGAGCCAATCGAGTGGCCACTGGGCCCAGGTCAGCCGGCAAGCCGAATACTACGCTTACGACATGCAGCGCGGCACGAGCGGCATCTGGTACGCGACCGGAATCTTTGGCCGCCGGCGATAGCTCACGAGGCTCAAGCTCACGGGGCCGTCAGACGCGGAAAGCACGCCACGTTGAGCTGCGGATAGATGTCCATCAGGTAGAGCGTCCCGTCCGCTCCCACGCAGGCGCCCTGCATGTGGTCGAGGGCATACTTGTCCTCGCGAATGTAGGTACGGCGGACTTTGTCTTCATCCAGGCCCTCGACCTGGGGCCGGCCGACGAGCTGGCTCACGCCCGTCGCGAGGTCCAGCCGCATGATCACCAGCACCCGAGCCGAGCGTTTGGCAGCGTCCACCGCCTCAGCGGTGACCAGCGGCCAGTAAAGCCGCCCGTCCTGGCCGAACACGGCGGCATGAATATCCAAATTGGGCAAGCCGGCCGGGGTCGCGGTGGCAATGTTCCGCATGACGACCGCAGCAGCCCGCGCCCCTCGGTCGAACCGATCGATGTCAAACTGCAACACGCTCGCGTGGCCGCCTCGCAGGCCATACAGCTTTCCATCCGGTCCGAGCAGGACAACGTACGGCTCGACGTATTCGCCCTCTCCCTCGACTGTAATCGGATAGTCCTCAACGAGTTGCTTCTCGGGATCGTAGCGGCTGATCGTCGCGCCGCGGCCAAAGGTCCACACAGCGCCGTGCTTGTCGATCGCGAAATACCGGCTCGATGAGCCCAGGTTGCCGCAATCGCGCGTCGTGCCGGTCGCGATGTCATACGCCAAGAAATGATTCCGCGGCTCGCTGCGGAAGTAGAGCTTGCCGCGGGCCTCATCCAGGGCGCCGGCCATCAGCCCTTCGCGGTGCTTGAGGATTCCCAGCGTCCGCGCCTCGCCCTTCGCCGGATCATACAGGCACAAATAACCGCCGGGATAACCCAGCGGGTCCTCGTACTCCGACCGGGTCCCAAACACTTCGTGCGCCTGCTTCGACGCGAACCAGACGCGGCCATCCTTGCCGACGAGAATCTTGGCGTGGATTTTCCCCTGCGTATTGAGCCCTTCGCGATGCTCGCCCGTCAGGTCGCGCAGCGAGACGACCTTCTCCATGAAGAGCGGCAACTCGCTCCCTTGGCCGCTAGCCGCTGGGACCGCGGGAAACCGGAGCAGATAGCCGTAATCCCCATAGCGGGCCGAGCCGACGTAAATCTGACCGTCGCGGCCCGTCTCGATAGCCGTATAGCCGCTGGCTTCGGTCGTGGTCCCTTCCGGGGCAAAGACCACGCGGCAGGGAAGCGGTTTGGCCGCGGCGAGCGGCGACGGCTCGCTGGCGGCTGCTTCCGCGGCGGCGGGCTTCTTGGCTGCCTGTTTTCGCGGCGGTGCGGCCTCCCCGCTCGCGCTGAACTTCACCAGCCGGCCGAGGCGGTCGCGCTCGCCGGCATAGACGTTGCCGTCGATGTCGATCACCAGGTTCGAGAACGGCTCCATCGCCGGCTGGCCATCGACGATGGGCGGGCCGCCGGGAATCATCTCGAACCGGTCGGGACCGCGTACCACGCGAAAGGCCCGCGTGATGCCGTCGGGATGACCCGCGAGGCCATCCACGACAAGCGTTGCCTGCCCATCGCTGTCGAACTCCTCACGGGCCACGAGCCCATAAATGCCCGGCTCGGAGAACGGCTTGCCCCACGCGAGCATTTCGTGCTTGTCGGCGCCATGCACTCGCAGCTCGAACACATAGCCGTCCGACGTGCCGCCAATGAACGAAGTGTGCTTGCGGGGTCCACCGGCAGGCAATTCAGCCACAGCGTCCCAGCTGGCGAATGACTCTCGCCCTGCGGCAGCAGGCAGGCGAACGCCCAACTTGTTCAGTTTTTTCGCCTTCGGATCGTAATGGTAAACAAATCCGTCGGCGCCGGCCGTGTACGCCCCGGTGGCAGGATCGATGGCGATCGCCCGAGAAACCTGCCGGGCATATTGCAGCTTGCGGCCCGTCCCCTGGTTGATTTTCTCGGCATAGCGGGGCGTCTCATACGTTCGATAGCCGGCGATCGGCCCGTGATCGGTCGCAGTGGTCTTGGCAACGTCCTGGGAGAAGAAATGGCCGTCCGGCCATGAGAGCCCCACGAGCTCGTTGCTGGCCGGCAGATAGGCAAATGTGTAAACGCCTTGACCGGCCACCGGCCTGCCGACCGGTTTGTTAGTCGAGCGCTCGCCGACCCAGATCTGTTGCAAGAGGCCAATCCAAGTTTCATCACTGCCGGAAGCAAATCCGGTGATGTCGCGCTGCGTCCCCCAGACCACCGAGCCATCGCGGATCATCGCCAAGCCGTGCGACATGCCCGCCCCGACGTCGAGCCCCGTGACATGGCTACGAAAGTCGCCGGTCGCCGGATCGATCGAATAGAGATGGAGCTTGACGCCCGTCGTGGCCGCCCAAATCCGGCCGCTGAAATCCATGGCCACCGCGGTGACTGCCCGCTGGTTGGCCGGCAATTCGCGCGGAATCGGCAGCGATTGGCCGCGCTCCAGCAAGAGCGGCTGGCGCGTTTGGGCCGCCGCTGGACCAATTGCGAATAGATGC
>JAKEHX010000198.1 GCA_022614795.1 Planctomycetaceae bacterium
AGGTAGAAATCGACGTAATCCAGCTTCGCACCGCGCAGATCGGCGCCGCACAGGTTGGCCTTGCGTATTTCCTCCGGCCGCTTGAAGCCCTGATCATGGTAGTCGTCCGTGTAAAATCCGGTCTTGCTTCCGTGCCCCGGATAGGGACTGCCCACCAGGCCGCTGCGCGTCGTGCCCATGTGAAATGAGCAGCTCTTAAGGTCTGCGTCGCGCAGGTCTGCGTCCTCCCACTGGATATCGGCCAGGCCCGCCCCACAGAGGTCGGCCTTTCGGAAGTCGCTATGGGGCATGACCGAACCAGTCAAATTCGCATTCCGCAGCTTGGCTCGGCGAAAGTCGGCCGCTGGAAGATGCACACCCTCCAAGTCGCAGCCCTCAAGCACGGCAGCCTGAAACGATGCGTTCTCCAGTATGGCATTGCGCAGCACGAGCCCTTGCAGTTCGCAACCGCGCAAGTTCGCGCCCGTGAAATCCGCGCCCTCGATGGTGCACCCGGTCAAATAGGCATACGACAAGTCGGCCTGTCGAAAACTTGCCTGACGAAGGTTTGCGCCGGAGAGATTCGCCGCGATCAGCGAAGCATCGTCGAGTTTGGCATCGGTCAAATCAGCGTCGCGCAAGTTGATGCCGTCAGCAAGCGCGGCAACAAGTCGCGCGCCGGCCAGGTTTGCGCCGCTGCAATCGACACTCCGAATCGATGCCTTGTTGAGATTGGCCGATCCAAGATTGATGTTCTTGGCAAGAGCGAGGTCGAGGCGCGCGCCCGCGAGATTCGCCCGCGTCAGATCAGCGTAGAAAGATTGCTCCGAGCGGGATCGGTCGAGGGAATCACAAGGCCCGGCCACAGCGCTTCTCGAAACGAAGCCTGTGCCAGCCACGCCTGGCGATTGGCATGCGGCCGCCAGGTCTTGTCCATTGCGAACAGCAGCGTGGCTACCTGCGCGTGATAGGTCCGCCGGTCGCTGGTGTAGATGGCATGCAATCGCTCGGCGAGCACCGAATCGCATTTGGCCAGCCACGCCAGCTCGTCGATCAGCGGCCGCGGCCAGCGATAAGTAAGTGCGGGGCATTCGCCCTCGCTTAGGATCAATTTGGCGATCCGCTCGCCGGCGAGCAGGCGCTGCACCAGTGGATGCCACAGCAGCCGCAGTCGCTCGTAGGCCGGCCCGGGTGCCAAATAGCCCAGCGTGCGCGTTGCTTCGGCATCGTCGCACAGCAGAATCGCCGTGCAAAAGTCGGCTGCCCAGCGCCGCTCGCGGTGGTCGCGCAGCGCGATGGCCAAGAGCCGCTGGATTGCCGCGCGGATCGAGCACAGACCGCTGTCGGCCACGAACAGGTCGAGGACGGCCCGCCACAAGGCCGGATTGCCGCGGATTTCATCACGATTGGCTAGCGACGCCAGCCGCTGCATGACGCTGCCGCATTGGTCGGGCGCCGCGGCAACGAGGTATTCGAGGAGTTCATCATCGGTCCACGGGGCAAGCGGCAGCGTGACCTGAGCGACGTGGTGAAATCCCACGCGGCCGGTGCAGACCACGGGCCTGACGAGCGCCTCGCGCGTAACCTCGCTGCTGGTCGCGTCATCGAGAACGGCGATCTTGTGCGGTCTGTCCAGAGTAGCGGCCAGATAAGCCAGCGCAGTCGATTTGCCAGAACCGGGGCCGCCCGTAATCTGAATCACGCGCGCACCTTCCAGCAGTTCCTGACATATGACGTCGGCTAGCGGAAGCGTCTCGCCAGAGATTGGCGAGATGATCCGCGGATGAACGATGGCGGTTGGCGCGGAAGGCATGATCGACGTGCCGCCGGGCAGGCAAAGGCCCGAGCAGTTTCGTCATTCTACGCACACGAGCAGCCGCGAACGAACACGCGCCGGGCCGGTTACTCCGTGATCGCTTCCTTGACTTTCTGCACGAAGTGCGGGCTCTTGCCGCTGGCCGAAAGTTCGGTCGCCTTCGCCCGGGCCGCCTTTTCCTGCGTGAATTCGAAGAGCGCCACTCGCTTCAGCGACTGATTGAACACGCCCCAGAAGAGCCGCAGGCGGTCGGGCTCCTGGCTCTTGGCCCGGCTCTTGCGCTTGGCGGGGGGCTTCTTCTCGGCCTTGGGTTTGGCGGCTTTTTTGCCCTTGGCATCGGTGGCTTCGCCCGCTGCCCCGGTGGTCTTTCCAAGGGCTTCGGCTGCTTCGGCTTCTGCGCGCAATTCCTTGCGGTTGACGACTTTACGTGCCATGGCGGAGAGAAACTCTGAGGGCAAAAGGC
This sequence comes from Planctomycetaceae bacterium, assembly GCA_022614795.1. GTDB lineage: Bacteria > Planctomycetota > Planctomycetia > Pirellulales > Pirellulaceae > CAYLLN01. The sequence goes on from JAKEHX010000198.1 coordinate 2,259, forward strand.
AGGGGCGAGAACGTCCGTCGCACCATCTTAACGAATCGCTTACGCCGTTGCCAGTTGGCATGCGGCTGGCCGCGACGCTCACCGGGCCTCGTCGATCGGCGTCGCTCCGGGCGGAGGCGTGCCGCCCCCTTCGCGGACGTACCTGGTCCGCAGCTTGGCATATTCCTCGGCCGTTGGAAAATCGACCTGCGTCTGGCCGCCCAGCACCGCCTGTTCGAACAGCCGCTCGAGGAACGGCCGGCACCAGCCGCAGCCCGTACCCGCCCCGAAGCACTCGCTCAGTTGTGCCGGCCGCTTGGGCTTCTCGACGCGGATGAAATTGACGACCTTCCGCTGCGAGACGTGAAAGCAGAGGCAGAGTTCTTCGTCGGGGGACATGGTGATTCATTCTACCTTGCTGTGCTCGTCCCGTTTAATCCGCAGCCGGAGGCGCAGGGGATTAAAGGATCTAGCGCGCGGCGCCGCGGTGAGTTTACCATGCGCATCGTAGTCCTCACGCTCCGGGTGGGGCGGTCGATCACGCGGAGCGTGATGCCTACGATGGAATTACGGCAGCTGATAGGCGAGGGTCGCCCAGCCGTCGTCGGCGCCGAATTCGACCAGCGTCAACTTGCGGAGGCGGCCGAGCGTTCCGCCGGCCGGGGGCACCAGGCCATCGAAGTGGAGGTCGGCCGGAAACACCGCGTCGAACTTGCGCGCCAAGAGCGCGCGCCAAGGCGCGACTTCCTCTTCGGGCAGCTCGCTCGCAATGCGAATCGTTACGTCCCCTTCGCGGGCCAGCGCTGGCCCTTCGCGGGCGATTTCGGTGACCAGTCGAGCGACTACTTCGACGGGCTCGTTGAATACCTGCTCGCCATGCTTTATCCGCGCGAAACGCAGCTTGAACGTCAAGCGATCGTCCTGAAACTCCACTTCGACCGGCCGCTGTTTGGCGAACGTCACCGACCACGGAAGAGCCCGGTCGTGCACCCATAGCGCCCGCGGCTCGGTCCCGGTCAATAGGTTCATGAGCGATAGCCAGGCCTTGTCTTTGACGGTCATGCCGCCGAGCATCGACTCGCAGAAGTTGTCGATCATGGACTCGTGGGCCGCGATCGCCAGGTCATTGTCGGAAAACTGCGGGGCCGGGCTGGCCACTGCCAATTGGGTGTCGTTGTGCTGCGAAAGAGCCAGCCGCAGGTGCGCCTGGTCGCTCCAGAAGTGAAACAGCGGCGGCAGGGCGTCCTGACGGATCAGCGGTGCACGGATTTGCTGCCAGAAGAGGTCGTTGATTCCTCCGAGCGACCCATTGGCCCGCTCGTCGAGACTCGAGCTGGCGTGCAGCTCCGCCTTGCGAGCACCAACCGCTTCGGCCTGGGGCAATAGCCGGCTGGCCCTGCGCATGGCAATCCGCTCGACGAAGCGCGAGCCGGCCTGGACGCCGGTAATTCGAGCGCTGGTGGCGCACCAAGCCGCGGCGGGGTCGAGGGCGAGTCCCTGGTCGCTCATATGTACGCGCTTGCTGGCCGAAATCGTCGTCGTGGCCGAGCTGTAAATGGACACGCGCCGCTGCCTGGCGATATTGGAAGGGCACTGGGTCACTCCCTGCATGCGGACCTCCAGCGTGCCGCTCGCCGGATTGGGAACGACGCCGAACGAGACTTGGCCAGATGTGTAAGCCGGCCCGGAGGTGTAAGTGCCGAGGATGATATCGGTCAGAAACTGCCGCTCGTCAACCCGCTGTTCCAAGAGCGCGTTGACAAACTTTCCCGAAGCCTGGCCCACGACGTTCTGGCGGCAGTGGCGGGCCCGCACGGTCCGCGCCAGCGCCGCTCCATCCGGGCTAAGGTCTTCGATCCAGGCGAGAATGACTCCGGCGCGATGCGCGTCTACCTGCTCGGGCTGCACATGCAGGCGCGATACACATGCTGACAATTCGCTCAGGCGCCTGCGGTATTCGTCGGCGGGCGGCTGAGCGGTTGCATATTCTTCCGCCGAGATCAAGCTCCGCAGCGCCCGCCGCACCGCAACGAGCTGCGGCATCTCCAGTCCCGCCTGCCATGCGTAGTAGCCTTCCGAGATTTTGCGAAGGGCCGCCAAGTCCGGCTGTGGGCGGGCCAGCTCCGCCTTCACCTCCGGCAGCTTGAGCCACTCGCTCCAGCCGCGGCTGAGGTCCGGACCGCCTGTGGCCAGAAATCGCTCGAACTGCTCGATAACAGTCGTGAGCCGCGCGCGCGCGGCGATGGCCGTCTGCCGTGGGTCGGGAGGCTTTTCAGCCAGACGCGAGATGGCCGCCTCCAGCCCGGCCGAGCCGCTGGTGGGCCACTGCCAGGCGGCTGCGGGCCTGGCCAAGAGCAGGATCACTGCTACCGCTGTGCAGAATCGTCCTTGACGGCTGGATACCACGGTGCACGCCCTCTACTGTTTCACGATGCGATACTTGAACCGCGTGCTGAACATCTCGTCGGTCGTTTGCTGGCCCCACACGACTTCGACCGTCGGATCGGGGTTGTTGGGATTCAGATTTGAGTTGTCGAAATGGCCCGTGGCCAAAAGCTCGGTGCCGGCCGGCAGATGCAGCGGCCTGGCCAGTTCGTAAGTCCGCTGCCAGGCCGGATCGTAGATCGGGACCGAGAGGACGGTCCTTCGCTCGCGGATCTCGTCCGTCTGGGGATCGCGCTCGATGATCTGGAGGCGGAACGATTTGCCGCGGAGGTGGAAGTGCGGCCGGATGGCGTCGATCTCGATATCGTGCGGGAAATAGAACGTGTCCTCGACGCGGAAATGCGGATTGTGGGGTGGAACTCGAAAACCGCCCACGGGCTTGCGGAATACGCGGGTTTGCACCTGGTGCTGGGGCTTGTCGGCCCACTGGAAGGCGACCATCGACTGGTCGGTCTGCCCGCTCTTGCCGTTGGGCGTGTAGTGCACTTCGAAGATCAAATCGGTGTGCTTGGGAATGAGGACGGCCTGACCGGGCGGATAGACCTTGGCGTTGTAGGTGTCGCCCGGCAGAAAATCGTTGATCAGCTGAGCGGACTCGCCGCTTAAGCCGTAAAGCTGGGCCATCATGGCCAGCCCCTCGTTGCGATCGGGCTTGGTGGCGGGCGCCAGGTGCATGCCCATGTGGTGTACGACGGCCGCGTTGCCCGGTTTCATTTCGACGGCCCGGAACCAGCGATCCTGAGGCAGATCGAGGCGGACGCGGAAGAATTGATATTCCAGCGCGCCCGTTTGGGGCACGCGGAAGGGCTGCGGCATGCGATAGACGTAGTCCGGCTTGCCGATGGCCCACTCGCTGGCGGCCGGCCAGCGGCGGGGCGGCGGAGCATCGCGGGGATTCCCTTCCGGCGCGCCGTCCGCGATCCAGGCCAGGATCGTCTCGACCTCTTCGTCCGCGAGCCGCTGGTCGTTCGCTAGCGTGCCAAAAGCCGGATCGAGCACGCCGTGCCAGGGGGGCATCCGCCGGTCAGAGACCATCTCGCGGATCTTCTCGGCGTTGGACGATACATCGTCAAAGCTGGTCAGCTCGAAGGGGGCGACGCCGCCCGTGCGATGGCATTTTTGGCAATGCTGCTGCACTAGGGGGGCCACGTCTTTGTGATACGTAACCGCTCTGACAAAGCGCTGCGGGGCTTGATGCTCAAGCGGACAGCCCGACGCCGGCACATACGAACGTTCGGCCGACTTGCCGGCGAGGAGCGCGCCCAAGGCGTCGGCAAGGTAATTCTCCGAGGCGGCGGGGCGGCGGCCGCCGCGCTGAAACTGGTTGTCGATCGCGCCCTGATAGTGCCGCTCGAGCTTTCGATCGAGAACAACAACCTCTGGCGTCACTTTCACGCTCAGCAAATCGGCCAACCGATGATCGACGTCGATGAATACCGGATAAGGAATGTCCTCGTCGAGCGCGTGCATGGCCATGTCAAAGGCGCTCACGCCGGTGTTGGAATAAATTCCGAGAAACTGCACGCCTTGCTTACCTAGGTCGGCGTGCATTTGCGCCAGTCGCGGCAAGTACTGCCGAGCGACCGGACATTCTGTCCCCAGGAAAGCGAGCACGATGGCCCGCGTGTCGTCGCCGACAAACTGGCTCAGATCGTGCACGCCGGAGTAGATGCTCTTGAGCTGTGCACGCTTGCCCGGATCGGCAACATCCAGCGGCGAAGCGGCAAAAGAAGGAGCCGTAATCGCCAAGAGCGCAAGGGCGAATGCAAATCTCATGGTGTCCCTCAACGATGGCTGCGACTCTTCCTCCTTAATTGACAACGTACCCCAGGGCAACACTTTTGCCCGCGGGTGGTGAGTTGTCTCGCGGGAGGCGAGTCTCCCGAAATTGTACAGGCAACCCGCGTGCCAGATTTGGGCGGCGACGTGAGAAAAAGTGTGCGACCGATTAAAGCAAAGCTGCCAGGTGGCAATTAGGTCGGGAGCACGCTAAATCTGAAATCCTCAATCCTCAGTCCTCAATCGATTACAGCGTTCCCTTCGTGCTGGGCACGCCGGTCATGCGCGGGTCGGCTTCGACCGCCATTCGTAGTGCGCGGGCGGCCGACTTGAAGATCGCTTCGCTGACATGGTGGCTGTTGCGGCCGTAGTGGACCAACACGTGCAGGTTGCACAGGGCATTGGCGGCGAAGGCCTGCCAGAAATCCTCGACCAGTTCGCTGTCGAAATCGCCGATCTTGGGGCTGGCGAACTCGGCCTGGTAAACGAGGAAATAACGGCCCGAGAGGTCGATCGCCGTCGTGGCCAGCGTCTCTTCCATCGGCAGCGTGAAGTGGCCGTATCGGCGGATGCCCTGCTTGGTGCCAAGAGCCTGCTTCACCGCTTGGCCAAGGCAGATGCCGACGTCCTCGACGGTGTGATGGGCATCGACGTGCAGATCCCCCTTGGCCTCGACCTTGAGGTCCAGCGCCCCGTGCCGCGTGAACAGCTCGAGCATGTGGTCGAGAAATCCGACACCGGTCTTCCACGAGCCGACGCCGGTGCCGTCGAGGTCGAGCTCCAGGTGGATTTGCGTTTCGCGGGTGGCGCGGTCGATGGTGGCAGTGCGTGGCATTTTTGATTTCAGATTTCGGATTTCAGATTTAGCCGCGTCGCTTGCGACGCGTTCTCGCGTTGCGACAGAGCGCCGTGCAAGCGACGCGGCTAAATGACTATACCGATTTTCGCAGCAGTCCCAGCAGCGCCTCGTTCTGTTCATCGCTTCCCACGCTGATCCTCAACCCGTCGCTCCAGCCAGGATAATTCATGTATCGGACCAGCACGTGCACCACTTTGAGCTCTTCGTACAGCGCTTTGGCCGGACGGTGCGGGTGCGTGGCCCAGACAAAGTTAGCTTGCGAGGGGATCACATCGAAGGCCAATTGCCGCAAGCCACCCTCGAGCCGGCTACGGGTGGCGATGATTTTGCGGCGATTTTCGGCCAGCCAGGCGGTGTCGTCGATGGCCGCCGTGGCCGCGGCGATCGACAGGGCGTCGCAGTTGTACGAGTCCTTGACCTTGATGAGCTGCTCGATGATTTGCGGCTGGGCGGCGAGGAAGCCGAATCGCAGGCCCGCCAGGCCGTACGACTTGCTGAGCGAGCGGCTGACGAGGATCTTTTCGTTCTGGCGGACGAGATCGATGCATGAGAACTCGGCGAAATCGACGTAGGCCTCATCGACCAGGAGAGGGCAGGGGAGCCGCTCGGCCAGGTCGAGCACCGCCGAACGCGAAACCATCGTGCCGGTGGGGCTGTTGGGGTTGGGCAAGAACGCGAGCTTAAGGCCCGGCCCAGCGGCAGCGAATGCGGGCGGCAGGGACCAGTCGTCCTGAAAGCGAATCTCCTCCCACCGCGCTCCCTGAAGCTGGGCGAGTGTGCGATAGAGGATGTAACTGGGATATGGCAGGCGCAGTAGTTCGCCCGGGCCAACGAAAGCCCGCGTGCAAATTGTCAGTACGTCGTCGCTGCCGTTGCCGCATAGGATCCACTCCTTCGACGGCAGGCCGAATAGCTCCGCAGCGCGCGTGCGGAATGCATTGGCCAGCGGATCGGGATACTTCTGCAAGCCGCGCTGGAGCACTTCCTCAATTGCTCGGCGGATTCCCGGCGATGGCGGATAGGGATTCTCGTTGGTGTTGAGCTTGATGAACTTGCTCGCGCCTATCGGCTGTTCGCCGGGCGTGTAACCGATCATCGCGGCAATTTCGGGGCGGACGAACATAGGGTAAGGAGGCGGAGAGAAGAGGTCAGAGGTCAGAGCAGGTTGTCTTGGTTCGCGTACTAAGTACTGAGTACTTGGTACTCAGCTTTTGGGCCGACTTCGAATCGCAACACTCTCCCGGTGCGCCGTCAGGCCTTCCACTTCTGCCATCCTGATTACTTCTTGCGAAATGTCGTGTAGCGCGGACTCAGAATACTGGATCACACTTCTCGACCGCAGGAAGTGGTTCGCCGAAAGGCCAGACGCCCAGCGGGCCGTGCCCCCCGTGGGAAGCACGTGCGAAGGACCGGCCGCATAATCCCCCAGGGCAACCGGGCTGAAATTGCCCAGGAATATGGCGCCGGCGCTGCTGATGCGCGGCAGGAGCCGCTCGGCGTCGTCGATCGCAATATGCAGGTGCTCGGGCGCGATCAGCTCGGCGATTCGGCACGCCTCTGCCTCGTCGCGGACAAGGATCAGGCAGCCGAAATCGCGCAGTGACTGGATGGTCTGTTCGCAGCGCGACAGGCGGGCGACCTGCGCCTCCAGCTCGCGGGCCGTGGCTTCCAGTGCCTTTTCGCTCCACGTGACGAGAATGCTCGCGCCGGGGGCGTGCTCGGCCTGGGCGAGCAGATCGGCAGCGGTGAAGTCGGGCCGCGTCGTGGCGTCGGCGATCACGACGACTTCGCTCGGCCCGGCAATGGAATCTATATCGACGTCACCGAACACGTGCCGCTTGGCCAGGGCCACAAACAGGTTGCCGGGGCCGACGATCTTGTCGACCTTAAGAATGTTTTCAGCGCCGTAGGCAAGAGCTGCCACTCCCTGCGCGCCGCCGATGCGATAGACTTCGCGGATGCCCAGTTCGTGACACGTGGCCAGCACGACGGGATTGTTCGCCCCGAACCTTGTCGGCGGCGCGACGACGGCGATCTCGGCCACGCCGGCGGCCTGCGCGGGAACCGCGGTCATGAGGACCGTCGAAGGATAGGCCGCTGCTCCGCCCGGGACGCAGATGCCGACTCGCGCCAGCGGCGTGTAGCGCTGACGGAGCGTCACGCCGGGGCGCGTCACGACTGCGTCGCGGTGCAAGATGGCCCGCTGAAACTCGAGAATGCTGTCGCGGATTCTGCGGATCGTGGCCAGGAACTCTGGATCGGCAGCGGCATGGGCGGCCGCCAGTTCGTCGGTTGAAACGCGGACCGTTTGTGACGTCAACTCGGCTTTGTCGAGCTTGCGGCAGTAGTCGAGCACGGCGGCCAGGCCGCGGGCTTTTACATCACCGCAGATGCGCTCGACGACTTGTTGTGGCGAGAGCGGCCCGCCAAAGACTTCAATCGTCCGGTGCCGTCCCGCTTCGCTGACGACGTTGCCGGCCGGACTGAGCTTGCGGCGCAGGGCATCCAGGGCCGCGGTCACTTCGCCCGTGCGGGTGTCGATGCGGTCGATCGTAAACGGCGTCGTCATCAGTAGTTGCAGCGAACTTGAAGGTGTCGAACTCGGCGGTGCCTAACCCGCCAAGGGACAAGCCAAACAGGCATTGTGTTCGGCCCCTTCCCGCGGCGGAAGAGCACCCTCGCGAGCAAATCGCGGATCGTGGCCATAAAATGCGCCAATGATCTCGGTCAATCCCTATGAGCCGCCCCGCGAACCTGATGGCCAAATGGTACAGCGGCCATGGAATGCCCTGCCTCGGGTATTTCCGAAATACCGCCTGGAACGCGTCCTTGTAACGCTGCCGCTACTGGTTTCTCTGCCGATGACTGCGCACGACTGCTTGCGAGGGCTCCTTCGTGACATGTATGTGTACGCGGAACTCTCCGGCAAGACTGTGACCTATTTCGAGCCACCCCACTGGGATGAGGCTGGGTGGGGCCTTGGCGGATTGATGTCCCTCCTTCTTGCGGCGGCGCTCGTCGTTTCTTGTGCGATGAATTTCGAGCGCGCACCGCCGCGGACACCGGCAGAGCGTTGGCTGGCGCTCATCGCCGTCTTGGTCTGTTTCGTGCCGCTGGGACTGAGATTTCCCGTGGGGAGCGAACCATATCAATCGATCCATTACGGCGGAAATGCGAATGCTTTTGCTTGGACAATTGGGCTCGCCCTTTGCAGCGCGCTGATCCAAGCTTGGTATGCGTGGAGTCGTCGGCACGCGGCAATGACCATTTTCTGGGCGACGCGCCAATATGTCGCGTTCTGTTTCGCGGTCGTCGGTCAGCGCCTCTACCGCCGCCCAGGCCGGCCGTAGATGTCAACGAGGAATGCCAGCGTTTCTCCCGCGTGCAGGTTGTCGATCCGATGCGGCACGTCGGCCGGGTAGTGGGCCGAATCGCCCTGCTTCAATTCGGTTGATTCTTCGCCCGAGGTCACGCGCAAGTACCCTTGTTCCACCGTCAGAAACTCTCGCGTTCCTTCGAAATGCGGCGCACTGACCAGCGATCCGCCTACCTTGAGCGTCAACTCATAAAACTCCACGTCTTTTTCCAGGTGCAGCGGCGAAAGCGTCCGAATGCGGCACTGTTCATCGTCCCGAAATAGCGACGAACGGTCGGCTGCCCGCACGACGTCGATCCGGCCCGCGGGAGACGGGACGTCCACCAGGTCTCCAAGCTTCATGCCAAAGGCCTGGGCGATCCGAAACGCCACCCCAAGAGTGGGGTTCGCCGCCCCGCGCTCGATCTGGCTGAGCATCGAGCGGCTCACGCCTGAGAGCGACGCAAGTTGTTCCAGAGTAAGGCTTTTCGACTTGCGCAGCGAGCGGACCCGCTCGCAAACCAGCTGGTTCAGCGGCTCGGCAGTCGCGGCTTCCATTGAGATTCCAAAATAATGGAATGGTGATCTTGCAAAGCGGAATTGACTTTCTACTATAGCAGAGGCCGTTTCCAAATTCCAGGAAAAACCAATGTCGAGCACGTTGCCGCGCACGATGACCGCCATTCGCAAGCTCCACAACCAACCGGGGCTCTGGCTTCAGGAGGATACGCCCGTGCCCGGCATCGGGCCGCGCGATGTGTTGGTCGCGGTCACACACGCCGGCATCTGCGGCACCGACCGGCATATCTACGAGTGGGATGCCTGGAGCCGCAGCCGCGTAGTGGTGGGCATCACGACCGGCCATGAATTCGTCGGCCGTGTTGTCGCCGTGGGGAGCGCGGTGACCCGCGCGACCGTCGGTCAGCGGGTGAGCGCCGAAGGACACATCGGCTGCGGCGTCTGCCAACCTTGCCGCACCGGCAACGCCCACATCTGCGAGAAGGTCGATATTCTGGGGATCGACACGAACGGGTGCTTTGCGGAGTACGTCGCGGTGCCGGAGGAGAACGTCTGGCCGGTGAATCCGGACATTCCCGACCACATCGCGGCGATTTTCGATCCGCTGGGAAACGCAATGCACACCGTGATGGCCGCGGGCGTCAGCGGCCGCAGTGTGCTGATCACGGGCGTGGGGATCATCGGCCTGATGGCGGTGACGATTTCTCGCGCCGCCGGCGCCGGCAAGATTCTCGTGGCCGATGTGAGCCCGCGGCGGTTAGAGCTGGCCAAGCGTCTGGGCGCCGACGTCGCCTTTGACTCGCGCGACGAAAACTGGTCGCAAAGAGCCCGCGCCGAAACACACGATCAAGGTCCGGAGGTCTTTCTCGAGATGAGCGGCAACGCGAAGGCAATCCGCCAAGGCTTCGCTGCCTTGCGGAACGGCGGGACCGCGGCCTTGCTCGGCCTGCCCGCCGAGCCCGTCGCGCTGGACTTGCCCAACGACATCATCTTCAAAGGGGCGACGGTCCTGGGAATCAACGGCCGCAAGATGTTCGAGACGTGGTACCAGGTCGAGAACTTCCTGCTCTCAGGCCGGCTTCAGCTCGACCAGATCGTGACCCACCGCCTGCCGCTGGCCGATTTCGAGCGGGGCTTCAAGCTGATGCAGGCGGGCGAGGCGATCAAAGTAGTTCTGGAAGTTTCAGGTTCCAGGTTCCAAGTTTCAAGTTGCGAAGCAGCTGCCGTCGCGCGATAACTTGAAACATGGAACGTGAAACTTGAAACTCGATCGCCATGCCCAATCCGTCTTTCGATTCCCGTGCTCGCGAACTGCTGAAGTCACTGGCCGATTCGCGGCAGCTCAAGCAGTTCTATCGCGTGGCTGGCCCGCTCGGCCCGACGGCGACGATCGAAGGGCAGGGGGAAGTGATCGTCCTCTGCTCGAACAACTACCTCGGCCTGGCCGACCATCCTGAGGTCGTGGCGGCGGGGATCGAAGGACTTAAGAAGTACGGCGCGGGCACGGCATCGGTCCGCTTCATTTGCGGCACGCTCGACTGCCACCGGCAGATCGAAGAGACCATCGCCCGGTTCGTGGGCACCGAGGCGGCATTAACGTATGTGAGTTGCTGGAATGCCAACGAAGCGGTCTTCCCCACGCTCGTCGGCCCGGACGACGTGATTCTCTCCGACGCCCTCAACCACGCCAGCATCATCGACAGCATTCGCCTCGTCAGTAAATCAATTCCGCGCGAGGTCTATCCGCACAGCAACCTGGCCGATCTCGAAGCAAAGCTCAAGGCCCACGCCGGCAAAACCTGCCGCTGGGTCGTCACCGACGGCGTCTTCAGCATGGAAGGAGACGTGGCCCGGCTGCCTGAACTTGTCGCCCTGTGCCGGCAGTATAGCGCGATGTTGGTCGTCGATGATTCGCACGGCATCGGCGCGCTTGGCAAGAGCGGCCGCGGCACGCCCGATCATTTCGGCCTGCTCGGGCAGATCGACATGCTCACCGGCACGCTTGGCAAAGCGCTGGGCGGGGCTGCGGGCGGCTATGTGGCTGCCGGGCCGGACGCGATCGAGATGCTCCAGCAGCGCGCCCGCCCGAGCCTCTTCTCCAACGCCCTGCCGGCGACGGTCGCGTGCAGCGCCAAAAAGGCCATCGAAATCGTCCAGCACCAGCCGCAGCGCGTCGCTAAGCTGCACGCCAACGTCGCCCGCATTCGCGCCGGACTCACCAAACTCGGCTTTCACCTCCACGATTCACCGACCGCGATCATCCCGATCATGATCGGCGACGAAGCCGATGCGATTGCCAAGAGCCGCCGGCTGATGGAATTGGGTGTGATGGTGATCGGCTTTGGCTTTCCGGTAGTTCCCAAGGGCCAGGCTCGCCTGCGGGTGCAGGTTTCCGCCGCGCTGGAAGACTCGCACATCGAGCGGGCGCTGGATGCATTTGCCAGGCTCTAAGTCATTGTGCTGCAACAGTTTGCAGTGCATGTGACGCGACGTAGGCTTGTTTTTGTCCCTACGTCAGGCGACCCCATTCCTGGGCCGCTGGCCTACCTCGCAGGCACAAAAACTTGCATGGATTTCAAGCTTGCCCGTCCGCGCTACGCACCGAGCAACCGCATCGCTCTGGGCCGGCTGCCGATTGCATTGACGCTTTGGTGCCTGACCGCGGTCGGACTCGCGGCTCTGCTGCAAGTGGCCCTGGACCAGTGCCACTTCGCCGTGATATTTGCCATGTTCCCGGCGATGACGGCGGTCTTCATGACGCGTGTGTTCATTCGCGCGGGCAAGATCCGCAATCGGCTGTTCGCCTGTCTGCTGGGAGCGACTGCCATCATCGCGGGACAGACACTCCACTTTCACGCGGATCAATGTCTGCGGTGGGGCGTGCCGTGGTCCGGCGTTGACCGGTTACCTGGATACATTGGGTTTCGTCTGGCGACCGATCGATGGGCGCCTGGCAAGGAAGGGTTTCCCGCAATTGCGGCATTGCCGCCTGCCCCTGGCGTCGTGCCCCAGATGCCTCTGGCCGCATCGCTGATCTCGTGGAACACCTTGCATTTGGCATTTGAGACGCTCACCAGCGCCGGCCTGGCAATTCTCATTGGCTGGGGATTCGCCGCCGAGCCCTTCAGCGAACGGCGCAACTGCTGGATGCGACGGGAGGATCGAATTCTTTCACCCGCACATGGCAAAACGCTGCACGCGGCACTAACCAGTGGGACGATGGACGATTGGACGGGAGATGCCGTCAATCCTAGCGCGGGACTTCCGCGGGTCGAGCTGGTGGCCTGGTTTACGCCGTCAGCGGCCTGGGGCGAGATCGACAGTGACGTCTTTCTGCGAATCAACAATCAGGGGCCGTACCTGCTCGCGCCGCATGAGGCCGCGGCGCTGGTTTCCTGCTTTCCGGGCATCCAGGAAATTGCCGGTCCCGCGAAACAGCGGCTGGCCGACGAAGCACGGCGCTCGGCCGATCCGAATAGTGCGCGCATTGACCCGGTGCCCGTGCAGTGGGCGGGTAGAGCCCTCACCCGGCCCCTTCGCAACCGGGCCCGCATGATTCACGCCGGCGTCCAAAGTGCGGCCATTTGCATCCCCTTTGCCATCCTCTTCGCGACGCTCCTCGCTGCCATCTATGTTGACCGACTCGTTGCCTGGGCGGCTCTTCCAGTCAATCCGCATTGGATAACCGGGATCTTTGTCGCCGGCGGAATCGTGACGTTTATCTGGAGCTATCTCCACTTTGGCGAAGATCAGCGGGGCTATGGAGTCAAAGCGCGGGCCAGGTTCGAGATCGCTTGCCTGCGGCGCGCCCTCATGGGCCGGCCCGATCCGCTGGTTGCGATTGACGACCCCGCGGCGATCCCCGTCGCGTGGCTGGCGCGAGAGTTCTGGAATCGGTCCCGCTCCGTGCCCCTGGGCCAATACGACCACGGGCTGATCCGTGTGGACAGCTCGCGCGGTGCGATCTTGTTCGAGGGGGATCGGGAGCGCGTGCGGATTCCGATTGCGGCGATTCAGAAGGTCGAGAAGGAATGACCAACTCAAGACTCCCTGGCGCCGCTGCCAGCCTATGCCGTGGTGATTCTCGCCCGTCTGGGCGGCGGCGTGTGGGAATTCCCGTTTTTTCCCATCGGCCACACGAGCGAAAACTGCCAGTGCGCTTCGCGACTGCTGCGTGAAATTGAAGCCTTGCGCGAACGTCACCCGGAGCGGTTGCCTCAGGAGCTGCACGCATGAGCCAATTGTCGCAGCGTGAAAGCTACCGCCCCAGCGGCCGCGTGGATTGGTCGCGCCTGGTGTGGGTGCTGCCAGTGGCCATCGCCTGGTCCGGCCTACTTGCCGCGGCGTTCTGCCTGCTCGTGGCCTGGGGCTACTACGTGATGACGTTCACCGTGCTGATCCCTCCAGCCTGTTTTGCGCCGTGGGTTGCGAGCCGGATCGTCCGATCGGCTCACTGCCGCAGCCAGGTACTGGCGGGAGTGCTCAGCGGACTGATGGGGCTGGGTGGTTACAGCGCCTATTTGCACGCCGATCAATGCCTGCGCTGGGGTGTGCCTTGGACTGCGGTCGATCGTTTGCCGGGCTACGTTGTCTTTCGGATGGAGACGGACCGTTGGCACTTTGTCCACCAGGGAGCGCTGCTGCGCCCCGCAGAGCCAGCGCCCGGCGTAGTGCCATGGCGCAGGCTGGCGGCCGTCAATGTGCTCACCAGGAACTGGGGACAATTGCTATTTGATGTGTGCACGCTTACCATCGGTCCGCTGGCGGGAGGAATGGTTGCCGCGCGCAAGCCGTACAGCGAATCGCGCCGTCGCTGGTGCGCCTGTGAGAAGCTGGTCCTGGCCCGCAAGGAGGGCGTGGCGCTGGGTGAGGCCCTGATTACGAACCAGATCGATGTCTGGGTACAAAGCGGCCCGCACAAGGCGGGCGAGCACGAGCCGCACATCACGGTCAGCGTCTGGTACACGCCGCGCGACCCGCTCAGCGATGTGGACTGGGATGTGTTTGTGGCCATCAACAGGGGTGCTCGCTGGCGACTATCGCCGGCCGAAGCGGCTGACATGACTGTCTTGTTCCCGGCACTTCAGGATCTGGCCGGCCCGAGCGTGACTCGTCTGGCCGCGGAAGCATCTCAGTCCCCTAATGGCGCGAGAATACGCCTGGTCCCGCCGCAGTTGGCCGGACTCGCGCAGAATTCCTGGACGCGGGCGCTGGGGCGTGGAATCGTTGTGTCTGCAATGATTGGCCCCGGCCTAAGTGTGATGATCATTTTGGCTGGAGGAACCTGGCTCCTTTCCCAACTGGCCCAGGGACCACAGCCGCTCGTGCCAATCTGGCTTGTAACTGCCTATGTCTTCGGTGTTGCCGTTGCATCGCGGGCCTTTATTGGCTGGTGGCACAAACCCGAGCGACAAATGTCGTTCGAACTCGGCAGGCGTTTTGACCATTGGTTATTGCGGCGGGCGATCCGACAGCGGCCGTCGCCACTTGTCGCGGCCGACGATCCCGAGGCGATCTTCGTCGAGATGTCGCCTCGCCGCCTGCTGCAGTTGGACGGCGACTGCGACTACGGCGACGGCGACTACAACCACGGACTTTTGCGGTTCGATTGGGAACAGGAGCGTCTGTTGTTCGAGGGTGACTATGCCTGCTACGAGATTCCCGCGGCGGCGATTCAGGAATGCCGGGTCGAGGGCTTTCCAGGTACTGGGAAAAACACCGGCGGGCTGTTTGCCGTCGTGCTCCAGGTGCAATTGGGCGAGGGGGCGTGGGAGCTGCCGCTGTTTCCACTGCGCGGGCTGGAGGGCGCTACCCGCTGGCATCAGGCCTGGGCGCTCTTCGAGCGGATTGAGTCGCTCTGCGGGCGGGAGTTTGCGGAGCAACCCTCCGAGCCGCCCCCCGCGCCGCCGATTGCCGTGTGTTGAGGTGGGCAGCTATTGAGTCGCACGCCGATGTCGCGGAAGCGACT